>NZ_JAMYVF010000019.1:0-116008 GCF_040323735.1 Mesorhizobium sp. M0029 | reverse complement strand
CGCCGCGCCAACCAATCCGCTTGGCGCTGCGGCGGACGCATAGGGGGAGAGAAGTGTCACCTATGTATCCGGTTCAAAGTGTTACCCATCTATCGGCTGGACAAGCCTGGCTGGGACAGCGCCAACGTCCGGAAAGATGGGGGGAGCGCCCCGGCCGTAAGCGCAGGTCCTGCACGAAAACTGCACATCCCTGCGGAAAACCTCCTCCGCTCCGCCCCGCCGTTTCCATGCGAGCCCGCGACAACAGCGGCATGCAACAGCGAAACGCTCACCTTTGGTCCTTGCCCTATCGCCTGCGCAGCGAAAGCTGGTGGTTGGTCGATCCGCCCCGGGCGGAGGCCCGCCCTTACCTGGAAGCGAGCCTGCTCCCTTTTATCCGCCCACCGGCCGAGCGGACCCAGCCCATCAGGAAAATCCGCGCATGACATCGTTTGCAAGCTTTTCCAGCCGCTTCGGCACCGCCGTCCTGCTCGTGGCGCTGGCGGATTTTTTCTTTTACGGCCAGCCCGCCGGGATCACGGTGCTGCTGTTTGCCATCCTGATCGCCGGCGCGGTGGTCGCTGTGCATCCTGCCGCGCTGAATTCCACCCGACCCTGGCTCAAGCCGGCCGCTTTGTTCGTCGCGCTGCTGCCGCTGGCCGAGAACGTCAGCCCGCTGTCGGTGGCGATAGCTGTCGTGGCGCTGGTGGTGTTTGCGCTGTCCCTGTCCGGGCGGCTGCGGCACGGCATCGCCCGCATTGCCGGCCAGGTCGCGCTGTTCCTGCTGGCGGCGCCGCTGCGCCTTATCCGTGACTTTTTCCAATGGCGCCGCACGGTGCGCCGGCTTGGCGGCCGCCGCATCCACCTGGCGTCCATCATCGTCTGGGTCATGCCGGTGACGCTGGGCGCGGTGTTCCTGTTCTTGTTCGGCGCCGCCAATCCGGTCATCGAATACTGGCTGTCGCTGATCGACCTGATGAAGCTGCTCGATCTCATCCAACTGGCGCGGATCGTCTTCTGGCTGTTCGTGCTCGCCGGCGTCTGGCTTTCCTGCGGCCTCGCCTGCCGCGTTTCCCGCGCCGCCTTCCACGCCGCCTTGCACCTTTGACGCCGCCTGCAGCCGTGGCCGCACCGGCCGCGACTAAACCAGCGACAACGATCGAGGCCGTCGTCTTCGGCAAGGCCGCGATCTTGCGCGCGCTGATCGTCTTCAACGCCCTGTTTGCGCTGCAGACCGGGCTCGACGCCGCCTATCTCTGGGGCGGGGTCGCCCTTCCCGACGGCTTGAGCTATGCCGCCTATGCGCATCGCGGCGCCTATCCGCTGATCGCCACCGCGCTGCTGGCCGCCGGCTTCGTGCTGGCGGCGCTGCGGCCGGGCAGCGAAACCTCAGGCGATCCGCTGATCCGCCGGCTGGTCTATGCCTGGGTGGCGCAGAACATCGTGCTGGTCATCTCGTCGATTCTCAGGCTCGATCTCTATATCGGCGTCTATGCACTGACCTACTGGCGCATCGCCGCCTTCGTCTGGATGGGGTTGGTGGCGTCAGGGCTTGTACTGATCATTGCCCGCATCGCGCTTGGAAAATCCAACGAATGGCTGCTCTCCGCCAATCTTGCGACGCTATCGGCGACGCTTTATGCCTGCTGCTTCATCAACTTCGCCGCAACGATCGCCAATTTCAATGTCGACCATTCCCTTGAAATGACCGGTGACGGCACGCCTATCGATACCGAATATCTGCGCTCGCTCGGCGCTGCCGCCATGCCGGCGCTGGACCGCCTCTACATGCACCAATTCGGAAACCAAACCACCTATCTGGCCGATCAAATGATGATCGACGACACTATCGCCGAGCAGAGGCAGTGGCGCGCCTGGAGCTTTCGCGGCTGGAGGCTCGTGCAGGTTCTCGACAAGAGAGGTCCGCTCGTGCTTCCTCCACCTACCCAGCCCTCGCAACCTTCAGTGCCGGACCGTTAGATCCATGCCGCATCAGATCCTGGTCGCCGACGACGATCCGCACATACGCGAGATCATCTGCTTTGCGCTGGAAAAGGCCGGGATGAAAACGCAGGCCGTCGCCGACGGCGCGGCCGCCCTGCAGGCGATCGAACGCCGCGAGCCTGACCTCGTCGTGCTCGACATCGGCATGCCGGAGATGGACGGGCTGGAAGTCTGCCGGCGGCTGAGGCAGCGCTCCGACGTGCCGGTTCTGTTCCTGTCGGCGCGAGACGAGGAGATCGACCGCATCCTCGGGCTCGAAATGGGCGGCGACGACTATGTGACGAAACCGTTCAGCCCGCGCGAGCTGGTGGCGCGCGTCAACGTCATCCTGCGCCGCGCCCGCCCGGTGGCGCCCGACCCGGTCGACGACAAGAACTTCGCGCATGGCAAGCTCAGCCTGGCGCCGGCCAGCCACGGCGCCAGTTTCGACGGCAAGGCGCTGGCGCTGACGGCGATCGAATTCTCGATCCTGAAAGGGTTCCTGGCGCGGCCGGCGCATGTGCTGGGCCGCGACCTGGTGGTCGCCAGCGCCTATGCCGCCAACATCCACGTCGCCGACCGTACCGTCGATAGCCACATCCGCAACATCCGCGCCAAGCTGGCGGCGGCGGGCTGTCTCGACGCCATCGAAACCGTGCATGGCGTCGGTTTCCGGCTCGGCCGATGCGGCGCCTGAGCGACGCCAAATGGATCGGCACCAAATGGCGGCCAAGGCTGGCCACGGTGGTTCTCGCCATCCTCATCATGGTGCTGGCGCTGCCGCTGGTCGGCCTGTTCTTCTTCCGGCTTTATGAAAACCAGCTGATCCGCCAGACCGAGGGCGAGCTGATCGCGCAAGGCGCCGTCATCGCCGCCATCTATGCACAGAATATCAGTGACGCCGGCATTGCCCCGGAGAAGCTTGGGGTGCCGATGCAGGCTGACAGCGGCGATGCCAGCCGCGGCGACGACACGCCTTACCAGCCGATCGAGCCGACACTCGATCTCGCCTCCGACTATTTGCTGCCGACCCGGCCCGCCGGCATTGTTGCCGCCACCGATTCGGCCTTTGCGGCGATCGGCGCGCGGCTGTCAGGCATTCTCGACACCACGCAGAAAACCACCTTGGCCGGCTTCCGGCTGCTCGACCCACATGGCGTCGTCATTGCCGGGCGCGATGAGGTCGGACTGTCGCTCGCCCATGTCGAGGAGGTGCGCACCGCCCTTACCGGCCACTATGCCAGCGCGCTCAGGCAACGAATTCCCGACCAGCCGCCGCCGCCGCTCTATTCGGTCAGCCGGGGCACCAAGGTCCGCGTCTTCGTCGCCATGCCAATCGCGGTCGACGGCCACGTCGCCGGCGTGATCTACCTGTCTCGAACGCCGAACAACATCGTCAAGCATCTCTATGGTGAGCGCGGCAAGGTGACGCTGGCGGCCATCGCCATGCTCTTCGGCATGCTGCTGATCGCGCTGGTGTTCCTGCGCACCGTGAGCCGGCCGATCTACGCGCTGATGGAGCGCACGAGGCGCATCGCCGCCGGCGACCGCGACGCCATCCGGCCGCTCGACCATCACGGCACGCGCGAAATGGCCGAGCTGTCCGCGGCCTTTCTCGACATGGCCGAAAAGCTGCAGGCGCGCTCCGACTCGATCCAGACCTTTGCCACCCATGTCTCGCACGAGCTCAAATCGCCGCTGACGGCGATCCAGGGCGCGGCCGAACTCTTGCGCGATTCCGGCGAGGCGATGGACGCGGCAGAGCGCAAGCGGTTTTCCGGCAACATCGTCAACGATGCCGGAAGGCTCAATCTGCTGGTACGGCGCCTGCTCGATCTGGCGCGCGCGGAAAACCTGGCGCCGAGCGGCGAAAGCACGTCGCTCGATGCGGCGCTGGCATTGCTGCCGGTGGACGGCAGGCTGGCTGTGACCATCGAGACGGGCGGCGAAACCGGTCTGCGCATCTCGGCCGAGAATGCGGCGATCGTGCTTGCCAACCTGATCGACAATTCCGCCAGGCACGGCGCGACCCAGGTTTTGCTGGCGGCTGCCAGCGCCGAAGGCAAGGTGACCATTGCGGTCAGCGACGACGGCGCCGGCATCTCGCCGAGCAACAGGGCACGCATTTTCGAGCCGTTCTTCACCACGCGGCGCGAGTCCGGCGGCACCGGCATGGGCCTCGGCATAGTGCTGGCCCTCCTGAAAGCGCATGATGGCACGATCGCGCTGGTTGACTCCGGGCGCGGCACGCGCTTCGAGATCATTGTGCCGGCGGCGTGAAGGATGCCGGCGGCCGGATCGGAGAACAAAGTGCGCTACGACACCGTCATCATCGGCGGAGCCATCGTCGGCTCCTCGGTCGCCTATTATCTGCGCGAGGAAGGCTTTTCCGGCTCCATCGCGCTGATCGAACGCGACCCGCAATTCGCCCATGCGGCAACGACGCTGTCCATGGCCTCGATCCGTCAGCAATTCTCGATTCCGGAAAATATCCGGCTGTCGCAGTTCACGCTAAACCTGTTCCGGCGACTGAAGGAGACCTTCGGCACCGATGCCGATATCGGTTTTCGCGAAGGCGGCTATCTCATCCTGGCCGGCGAGGCCGGGTTGCCGATCCTGAAAGCCAACCACGAGGCGCAGGTCGCCGAGGGCGCCGACATTCTGCTCGAGGACGCCGACCAACTGGCAAAGCGCTTTTCATGGCTGTCGACCGAAGGCATCAGCGCCGGCGCCTTCGGCCGCAGCGGCGAGGGCTGGTTCGACGCTCATGCCATGCTGACGCTGTTCCGCAAGGCGCTGCGCGACAGACAAATCGATTTCATCGCCGCCGACGTCACCGGCATCGAGAGGCAGGGCAACCGCGTCACCGGCGTGGACCTCGACAATGGCGAAAGACTGCAAGCCGGCATCGTCGTCAATGCCGCCGGGCCGAATGCCGGCAGGGTGGCCGGCATGGCGGGACTCGTGCTGCCCGTCGAGCCGCGCAAGCGCAACGTTTTCGTCTTCGAGGCGCGGGAAAAATACGCCGACATGCCGCTGCTGGTCGACCCATCCGGCATCTATGTCCGGCCTGAAGGCTCGGTCTATCTCACCGGCGGCGCCGAGCCGGAGGAGGGCGATGGCCCCGCCGACCCCCGGGATTTCGACGTCGACTGGCCGCTGTTCGAAGAGGTGATCTGGCCCGTGCTGGCAACCCGCATCCCCGCCTTCGAGGCGATCAAGCCGACCCGCGCCTGGGCAGGCCATTACGACTACAACACGCTCGACCAGAACGCCGTGGTCGGCCCGCATCCAGAGGTCGGCAATTTCATCTTCGCGAATGGGTTTTCAGGGCATGGGCTGCAGCAGGCGCCGGCCGTCGGCAAGGCGCTGGCGGAGCTGTTGGTGCATGGCGGGTATCGGACGGTGGATTGCTCGGCGTTTGGGTACGAACGGGTGGTCGAAGGGCGGGCGTTTCGGGAATTGAACGTGATTTGAGGCGGGCGGAATAGGATCGCTCTGTCGAGTTCCCGCCCACCCCCTCTGCCCTGCCGGGCATCTCCCCCGCAAGAGGGGAGATTGGCAGCTTCGGCGAAGGCGCCATTCTTGCAACGTCGGCGATTGGCGAAAGCGGTCGCGGCATCTGATCTCCCCCCTTGCGGGGGAGATGGCCGGCAGGCCAGAGGGGGTGCTGTCCCGCGAGCGTCTAAGCAACCATCGCACTGACAGCCATCGCGTTCCCCAGTGCATGCCCGGCGGCCGTGTTGTCGAAAATCCCCCAGACCTCGGCACCGGAAGCGGCCGTTGCTTCCACTTGCCGCGCAAACCGGTCGAGCGTTTCGGTATCGTAACCCGAATAGTAGATGCGCGGCGCGCCGTGCCAGCGGAAATAGGCAAGGCCGGGCCAGCCACCCGGCCCTGCTGCCTCCGGAACCGAAGCCGGGTCGGCGGCGACCCGGGCGACCTGGTGACCGGCCAGCAGTGCGTCCGTCTCGGCACTGAACCAGGTGGGATGGCGCGGCTCGCATGCCAGCCTTGCCCGGATACGCTTGCCCAACATGTCGAAGAGACCGCCGGCGACCTCCGGCTCGAAGGGCAAGCTCGGCGGCAGCTGCACCAGAAGCACGCTCAGCTTTTCGCCGAGACCTTCGACCTGCCCGAGAAAGTCCTCTGTCAGCCCCTCGCAATCGGCGAGGCGATGCTCATGGGTCATGCTCTTCGGTGCCTTGACCGCGAAGCGGAAGTGCTCCGGCACGGCGTGAGCCCAGCGCTCATAGGTCTCGCGGCGGTGCGGCTTGTAGAACGAGGTGTCGATCTCGACGACCGGAAAGCGTTTTCCGTAACGTTCGAGATGCGAACCGGACTGCGGAAACTCAGCCTTGTATCGAGACGGAATTCCCCAGCCGGCGGTGCCTATGAGAGATCGGCGATTTCCCATGCTGGGGATGTGGACCGGATGAAGCGCGGGTCAAGGGCGGCAAGGAGGCGTTGCTCAGCAGGGTCCTGAACACCGTTCCGCATTGCCCGATAACCTTGCCCGCCTTGACTGCCCAACCCGGTCGGCAATTGCGCCCGATGCGGCGTCAGCCCTCGCGGGAGAACCAGAACGCGTCGGCCATGCGCTTCATGCCGATACGCTCGTAGAAGCCGACGGCGTCGGGCATCGAGATCAGGCTGATGGCGACCGAAGGCCCAAGCTGCCGGCGGGCCTCGTCCATCAGGCCCTTGCCGATGCCGACGCCTTGCGCCGATTGCGACACGGCGAGCTCTGAGACGTAGCACACCCAGGAAAAATCGGTGATGGCCCTGATAACGCCGATCAGCGGCCTGCCTTCGATGTCGAGCCGCGCCGTGAGCACTAGGTTCGCGCCCGAAAGCATCGCCTGCAGCCGGGCGTCGTCATCGACGGGGCGTGTTTCGCCGAGCGTGGATTCGACCAGCACGCGGCGGAACTCGGCGACGTCGAGCTCAGGCTCCCTGGCATAGATAATCTTCGATTGTGCGGTCATGGGCGCAAGGTGCACCAACGGCAGCCGGTTTTAAAGACAGTGCCGCGCCGATCTTTCGATCGGGCCGCGCACCAACAGTTGCCTTTTATTTGCCGGCGGCTTTGTGTAAACCGGGCGCAGCAAACCCTGACGCAACGAATTATCGATCAAGAACGGGCAAAAGCCATGGAAAAATTCACCAAGCTCACCGGCGTCGCCGCACCGATGCCGATCGTCAATGTCGACACCGACATGATCATCCCCAAGGATTATCTCAAGACGATCAAGCGCACCGGGCTCGGCAGCGGCCTGTTCGCCGAAATGCGCTACAAGGACGATGGCTCGGAAAACCCCGACTTCGTGCTCAACAAGCCAGCCTACCGCAAGGCGCAGATCCTGGTCGCCGGCGACAATTTCGGCTGCGGTTCGAGCCGCGAACACGCGCCGTGGGCGCTGCTCGATTTCGGCATTCGCTGCGTCATCTCGACCTCGTTCGCCGACATTTTCTACAACAACTGCTTCAAGAACGGCATCCTGCCGATCACCGTCAGCGCCGAAGACCTGGAGAAGCTGATGGACGACGCCTCGCGCGGCTCCAATGCGACGGTGTCGGTCGACCTCGAGGCCAAGGAAATCCGCGGCCCCGACGGCGGCGTGGTCACCTTCGACCTCGACGACTTCAAGCGCCACTGCCTGCTGAACGGTCTCGATGATATCGGCCTGACCATGGAGAAGGCCGGCGCCATCGCCTCGTTCGAGAAGAAGAACGCTGCCGAGCGTCCTTGGGCCTGAGTGGTACGAGATGGCCCGGCCGCCACAAAGCCGGGTTCGTGGCGGCTGAACGGAGGGGACAGTCATGACACGTTTTCTTCTTGCCGGCGCCTGCGCGCTGGCGTGGATGCTGATGCCGGTGGCCGGCGCGCAAGCACAGACCGACAAGATACTCGTGCCGGCAGAAGATCCGTCCGCCGCCGATCCGGGCGCGTCGAGCAATGCGGCCCTGGCGGACGATGACAGCCAGGGGTCGATCCCGTTCGAGGGCGGGCAGCTGACCATTACCGAGCCAGAGCAGGATGGCGAAAAGGTGCTGGCCTATGACGGCAAGCAGCTGGCCAGCAATTACGACGTGTTCTTCGACAGAACAGTCAAGGTCGGCGGCGTCAACGTGGCGCTGGTCGATGTCGGCGACGGCGGCAACCAGTGCGGCCCGGCCAAGGTCATCGTCTGGAAGCCGGAAGGCGGCGAGATACAAAGCCTCAAGGTCGAACAGGACGAATGCGGCGCGCCGCCGGCGGCGGTGGCCGACAACGCCATCTATTTCGTGCCGTATCTGTTGCCGGGCGATACGAAGCAAGCGCTGCAATGGTCACCCAGCGACGGGCTGACGATCTCGGGCGACCTGACCTACGCGCCGGAGCCGGGTACGGACTGGAAGGACGTCGATCCGGCCAAATACCAGAACATCATCGACGCCTTCCACAATGAGGCCGTCTACAAGGCGGCGCAGACGCTGCTCGGCGACACCATGCCCGACATGGCGACCAGCCTGCTGGTCGGCGGCGGCACCGAAAAGACGGCGTCGGGCGCCTTCTACGCCACCGGCTGCGTGCCGCACTCATGCGGCAGCAATGACGGTTTCATGGCGGTCGACCCGGCCAAGCACACGCTCTACTTCGCCCGGCGCGGCGACAATGGCGAGCCGCAGGCGTGGCCTGACGTGAAGACCTGGCCTGCGGATGTGAAGGAAGCAATGGACAAGGCGCAGGAGTCGGGGAACTAGGGTTCGCGGCAGCGCGGCGAACACTCGGTGTTCATGCTTGTTCCGTCGCGATCCGTCACACCCCCCTCTGCCCTGCCGGGCATCTCCCGCTCAAGGGGGGAGATCAGACGTCACTCTGGCTTTCGCCAATCGCAAATGTGGAAAGCGAGAAAGGCGTCCGAACTGCTAATCTCCCCCCTTGAGGGGGAGATGGCCGGCAGGCCAGAGGGGGTGCTGTCCCGCCGACGACCAAGATTTGCACCTGACTTGGCCCATGGTCTGGCCGGCTCTTTTCCTGCAAAGTGTCCGAAACCACAGCGAGGCTCCATGCGCACACTCATCTCCACCGGTTCGCCCTTCGAAAAAACCGCCGGCTATTCGCGCGCGGTGGTGCAGGGCGACTGGTGCTTCGTCTCGGGAACCACCGGCTATGACTATGCGACGATGGCCATGCCGGAAACGGTGGAGGCGCAGACGCGCAATTGTCTGGCGACCATCGCCGAGGCGCTGAGGGATGGCGGCTTCGACATGGCCGATGTGGTGCGGGCGCATTACTACATCACCGACCAGGCCTTCGTGGACGTGGTCTTCCCCATCCTCGGAGAGGCTTTCGGCGAGATCAGGCCGGCGGCGACGATGATCGTGTGCCAGCTCAACAAGCCGGAAATGAAGATCGAGATCGAAGTCACGGCGCTGCGGCGTACGGCTTGAGGAGGCAAAGCCATGACGGTCCGGCGCATCGTGGCCAATATCGGGACACCAGACGCGGCAGCGGCGAAACGCTTCTATCAGGACGTGCTTGGCCTCGATGTGCTGATGGATCAGGGCTGGATCGTCACCTTAGGCTCCGACGCACGGATGCAGGTGCAGATCAGCTTCATGGCCCAGGGCGGCTCCGGCACGCCGGTGCCGGACCTCTCCATCGAGGTCGACGATGTCGATGCGGCGCTGCAAGGCATGAAGGCCGCCGGCTTTGCCGCCGAGCATGGTCCGGCCGACGAACCCTGGGGCGTACGGCGGTTTTATGTGCGCGATCCGTTCGGCCGGTTGGTGAATATTTTGTCGCACAAGTGATTTGTTCCTCTCCCCCGCCTCTGGCCACGGCGAGGAACCCAGGTCTTGAGACGCGGGCGCCGTCGTAGCGTTCTTCATCCCCTTGCGCCGCAAGCTCTTGGCGTTTAGCAAGGCCGCGGTTTCTCCAACAGCATTGGGACGGTTCTCCATGGCTTCGAAAAATCTTCTCCTGCTCGCCGGCGACGGCATCGGCCCCGAGGCGATGGCCGAGGTGAAGAAGCTGATCGCGGCCATGAACGCAAAGATCGGCAGCGGTTTTGCCACTGATGAAGGCTTGGTCGGCGGCTGTGCTTACGACGCGCATGGCGCGGCGATTTCCGACGCCGACATGGCAAAGGCGATGGCTGCGGATGCGGTTCTGTTCGGCGCCGTTGGCGGGCCGAAATGGGACAAGGTGCCTTACGAGGTGCGTCCCGAGGCCGGGTTGCTACGGCTGCGCAAGGATATGGAGCTGTTCGCCAATCTCCGGCCCGCCATCTGCTATCCGGCGCTGGCCGCGTCCTCTTCGCTGAAGCAGGAGGTGGTCGAAGGCCTCGACATATTGATCGTGCGCGAGCTTACCGGCGGCGTCTATTTCGGCGAGCCCAAGCAGATCATCGATCTCGGCAACGGCCAGAAGCGCGGCATCGACACGCAGGTCTACGATACGTTCGAGATCGAGCGCATTTCGGGCGTCGCCTTCGAGCTGGCGCGCACCCGCAAGAACCATGTGACATCCATGGAGAAGCGCAACGTCATGAAATCCGGCGTGCTGTGGAACGAGGTCGTCACCCAGACCCAGAAGACTCGCTATGCCGACGTCAAGCTCGACCACATGCTGGCCGATGCCGGCGGCATGCAGCTGGTGCGCTGGCCAAAGCAGTTCGACGTCATCGTCACCGACAATTTGTTCGGCGACATGCTGTCCGACATCGCCGCCATGCTGACCGGATCGATCGGCATGCTGCCGTCGGCCTCGCTCGGCGCGCCCGATGTGAAGACCAAGAAGCGCAAGGCGCTGTACGAGCCGGTGCATGGCTCGGCGCCCGACATTGCCGGCCAGGGCATCGCCAACCCGATCGCCATGATCGCGTCGTTTGCCATGTGCCTGCGATATTCCTTCGGCATGGTCGATGAGGCCGACAAGCTCGAAGGCGCAATAGCCGCCGTGCTCGACGACGGGCTGCGGACGAAGGATATTTTGTCCGAGGGCATGACCGAAGTCGGCACTGTCGCAATGGGCGATGCCATCATCGCCAAGTTCCTGGCTTAGCGGCCGACTCAGCGGATCTCGCCGGCCAGCCGTTTCAGCAGGCCGACGAGTTGCGCCTCGTCCACGGCTGAGAAAAAAGCAGCGTCGGCGGCTTCGACGGCGACGATAGCGCGCTGGACTGCGGCCGTCCCCGTCGTGGAGACGCGGATCACCTTGGCGCGGGAATCCCGCGGGTTGGTGTCCCGCACAATCAGTCCCTTTGCCTCGAGCCGGGCGACGACGTCCGATGTCATCTTCACCTCGGTGCCGGCCTGGGCGGCGAGCTGCACCTGGTTAGGCGGCTCGCCATAGCGGCCGAGCCACATCGCCGAAGCCAGCAGCACGAACTGGACATGCGTAAGGTCAAGCGGGGCCAGCGCCGCCGTCATGACGCGCTGCCAGCGCATGGTGGTTCGCCAGAGCAACAAGCCGGGGCTCTCGGATGGTCCGCTGAAGCGCGTTTGCAGATCCCCCCGATCAGCCACCGTTCGCCAACTCCCTTGCCTGCTCGAACAGTTTGGCCATCGAAGTGTCGAAATCGCCGCTGATCTGCGGCCCGAGCTCTGGTCCGACCTCGGCGGCCGATGGGCCGGAAATCTCGAGGCGATGCGTCACTTGAGTGCCACCCTCGACCGGCGTCAGCGTATGCCTGAACAGCAGTTTCGTGTCGCCGAACGAGGTCTCGTCGGCATACGTCACAGTGTCGACAAGATCGACGATCGTCGATTCGAAGGTGTCCTGCCCGACGGGCGTTACAGAGAGGCGGGTGCCCTTGGCGAACGGGCCGTGCAGCACGAACGTATCGGACCCTTCGTAGGTGAGGCGGCCTTCGTGCAGCGCCTTGAGCGCGTTCCAGATGGCCTGCGCCGAAAGGGGGGAAATTGCGGTGTACTCGTTGGTCCACATTTGTCTTGGCTCCATCATCCGTTTTCGATCGTCGATTTGATGAGTGCACAGATTATCTGTGCGCAGACTAAATGGCAAGAGAAATATTTTGTTCGTCCGGTCAAAACAGCAGCTGCCTTCCTGGCTGCGACCTAAGCCATTGTTAAAGCACGGCTGTCCGCAAACAGCCGGCAGTTCATTTCTGGTGCGGTCTAGGCTCCGCCTCCTCCAGGCACCGGCCCCCACTGGTTTTCGTGGGCCTGGGTCGGGATCAATCCGAGTATCAGCGCGAGGATCAGCGTAGCCGGAGCGAACATGAAGGTGATTGCGAAGTAAGGTATTGCCAGCCAGCCGGTCAGGCCGATGTCGTGCAAGCGGCGCACGACGAGCCCGACCCAGGGCAGGAACGTCGCTAGCCAAAACAGCCCCCAGACGCCGATCATCACAATCGGCCAGTTGCCGGCATCGAAATTGCCGACGGCCTGGTCGGCGAGGGCGCCGGCAATTCCGACCAGGATGAAGCTGACGGTCCAGAACAGGCAGTAGCCCCAGAATTCCTTGCGGCGGGCGCGTTCGGCGAAGTTGATGTAGTTGCGCGTCACGCCTCGCCAGAAATAACCCGGCAGTCCGCTATCGCGAACCGCGCCGTCTTCCGCCAGGCGGCCGAAATGCTGTGGCGCGGCTGAAGCGGCAGCCGCCTTGGGCGGCGCGGCGCTTGCCGCTGGCGCAGCGGTGGCGGGACTGGCGGGCTGGGCGCGGATTGAAAAAACGTCGCGCGCCTGACCGCTTGCCGGCAGAAACTCGACCACTGCGCCGTTCGCGATCACGGTATCACGGCGCAGATCCTCGCGCGCGAAGGTGTAGCGGTTGCCGTCCGCCCCGGTGATGAAGCCGAAACCCTGGGCCTCGTCATAGTGAAGAACTTCGCCGCGCATTTAGCCTCGCCCCCGTGCAGGCACAGACTGTTCAAAGTTGCGGCGGACTGCAAGGGGGTGGACGAAATGGAGGGCAAACGGTTCAGGCATGAGTTGCTTTATTTTCCGGTGCGTTGGCGCTGCCCCTCACCTGCCTGCCGGCATCCTCTCCCGTATAGTGACGGGGAGAGGGGTCGCTGTTATCGACGATTCCGCCAATCACCAACGCTGCAAGAAGAGCGCCAAGGCTGCGGTCCGCCCTTTCTCCCGTCATTATACGGGGAGAAATGCCCGGCAGGGCAATGAGGGGCAGCGCCTGCATTTGTAATTGGCCGATAAGAGCCTCAAACCGGCCGCTTCTTCGGCTTCTTGTTCTTCGGCGGTCCCGCCTTGTCGAATTTCGGTTTCCCGGCCCAAGGCTTTGCATCGCCGGCGGGCCGTTCCCGCTTCTCGAATTTCGGCTTGTGTGCGCTTTGCGGCGCCTCGAACGGGCGCTTGCCGCGATGCGGCTTCTTGTCGGGCTTCGGCGCCTGGTAGCCGGCGCGCGACAGGTCGGGCGTGCCGTCCAGCCGCTTCACCACGATGTTGCCCTGCAGCTTCTTGTCGGGGCCGAGGGCGGCGAGGAAGCGATCGGCCCAGTCGGCCGCGATCTGCACGTAGGTCTCATCCTGCTGCATCTTGATGGAGCCGATCTCGCGCTTGGAGATGTTGCCGGTGCGGCACAGCATCGGGATCAGCCAGCGCGGCTCGGCATTCTGCTTGCGCCCGATCGACAGCGAGAACCAGACACTGTCGCCGAAATCGTCGCGCCGGCCTGGCGCTTCATCGCGGCGCTCGAATTTTTCGCCCGCCGGTTTGTCACGCGAAGGCGTGAACGGTGCGACATCCGTAAGCTCCTCGGGCGCCGAGCGGCTGGCGCGGCATTGGCGCACGAAGGCGGCCGCAATCTGTTCGGCGCCATGCCTGGCCAGAAGCGCGTCGATGAAGCCGCGCTCGTCCTCGGCCACCGGCTCGTCGAAGGCTGGATCGGCAAGGATGCGCTCGTCGTCGCGCTTGATCACGTCGTCGGCCGAGGGCGGGCTCGCCCATGTCGCCTTCAGCCCTGCATTCTGCAGCAGGCGCTCGGTGCGCTTGCGGGCGCCGTTGGGCACGATCAGCGCGCTGACGCCCTTGCGGCCGGCGCGGCCGGTGCGGCCGCTGCGATGCAGCAGCGTTTCGGGATTGGTCGGCAGATCGGCGTGGATGACCAGTTCGAGATTGGGCAGGTCGATGCCGCGCGCCGCGACATCCGTGGCGATGCAGACCTTGGCGCGGCCGTCCCGCATCGCCTGCAGCGCGTGGGTGCGCTCGTTCTGGCTGAGCTCGCCCGACAGCGCCACGACGGAAAAATTGCGGTTGTTGAAGCGCGCCGTCAGGTGATTGACGGCGGCGCGGGTGTTGCAGAACACCAGCGCGTTCTTCGCTTCGTAAAACCGCAGCACGTTGATGATGGCGTTCTCGCGGTCGGGATAGGCGACATTCAGCGCCCGGTACTCGATATCGAGATGCTGCTTTTCCTCGCCGCCGGCCGAGATGCGTACGGCGTCGCGCTGATAGCCTTGCGCCAGCGTGGCGATCGAGCGCGGCACGGTGGCCGAAAACATCAGCGTGCGGCGCTGAGCCGGTGCGGCATCGAGGATGAATTCGAGGTCCTCGCGAAAGCCGAGGTCGAGCATCTCGTCGGCCTCGTCCAGCACCACGGCTTTCAGCGCCGACATGTCGAGAGAGTTGCGGGTGATGTGGTCGCGCAGGCGGCCAGGCGTGCCGACGACGATGTGGGCGCCGCGCTCCAGCACGCGCCGTTCGGAACGCATGTCCATGCCGCCGACACAGGACGCGACGGTGGCGCCGGTCGGCGCGTAGAGCCATTGCAATTCGCGCATCACCTGCAGAGCGAGCTCGCGCGTCGGCGCCACGGCCAGCGCCAGCGGTGCGCCAGCCTGGTCAAAACGCTCGGCGCTTCCAAGAAGGGTCGGTGCCAAAGCCAGGCCGAAGGCGACAGTCTTGCCGGAGCCGGTCTGCGCCGACACCAGAGCGTCGGCCTCGCCGAGTTCCAGCACCGCCTTCTGCACCGGCGTCAGCTCGGTATAGCCGCGTTGTTCCAGCGCCTCTGCCAGCGCAGGAACGATACGTTCGAAATGGGACATCTCACTCTTTCGGAATTCGGGGCATGGGCTCATCATGCAGCACATGCCGGGGCTGGCGCCACGCCAGCCAAACACTATTTGGGCGTTCGTACTTCTTGCGGCCGCTATTGTACAGGGCAAGCGAGTGCCTTGCCGCAATTGACTCCTGACGCAAACCGCGTAAAAGCCGGCATCGAACGGGATCATTTTCGATGCGCGGCCTTCTGATGGCTCTTCTTGCATTCGACTTCCCCGGCCACAATCATGGGGCCGGGCGCGTTGGCGCGTCTTACCGTTCCAGCAAAACTATGGCCAAAACCACCACCAAAACGGTGTGATTCCCTTGGCCTAACCACCCTCTCCCGGGTCCGGCCCGGGGGACGAAACCCGCATTGGCCGGCGGGTTTTCTCCAAAAACCAAGCGGAGAGGGACAGGAGATTTCTGATGAGTTTCAAGGTTGCGGTAGTCGGCGCCACGGGCAATGTGGGTCGCGAAATGCTCAACATACTGGAAGAGCGCGGCTTTCCGGTAAGCGAAGTCGTGGCGCTGGCCTCGCGGCGCAGCCAGGGCACCGAAGTGTCGTTCGGCGACCGTTCGCTGAAGGTCAAGACGCTCGACCAGTATGATTTTTCCGACACCGACATCTGCATCATGTCGGCCGGCGGCAACGTCTCGAAGGAGTGGTCGCCGAAGATCGGCAAGCAGGGCTGCGTCGTCATCGATAACTCGTCGGCCTTCCGCTACGACCAGGACGTGCCGCTGATCGTGCCGGAAGTGAACCCGGATGCGATCTCGCTGTTCACCCGCAAGAACATCATCGCCAATCCGAACTGCTCGACGGCGCAGCTGGTCGTGGCGCTGAAGCCGCTGCACGATGTCGCCACCATCAAGCGCGTCGTCGTCGCCACCTATCAATCGGTATCCGGCGCCGGCAAGGAAGGCATGGACGAACTCTTTACACAGACCCGCGCGGTGTTCGTCGCCGATGGCGTCGAGGTCAAGAAGTTCACCAAGCGCATCGCCTTCAACGTCATTCCGCATATCGACGTCTTCCTCGACGACGGCTCGACCAAGGAAGAGTGGAAGATGGTCGCCGAGACCAAGAAGATGCTCGACCCCAAGATCAAGCTGACGGCGACCTGCGTGCGCGTGCCGGTGTTCATCGGCCATTCCGAAGCGGTCAACATCGAGTTCGAAAAGCCGATCACCGCCGACGAGGCACGCGACATCCTGCGCGAGGCGCCGGGCTGCCAGGTCTTGGACAAGCGCGAGGATGGCGGCTATATCACGCCGCTGGAATCGGCCGGCGAGGACGCCACCTTCATCTCGCGCATCCGCGAGGACTCGACCATCGACAACGGCCTGTCGATGTGGATCGTCTCCGATAATCTGCGCAAGGGCGCGGCGCTCAACGCGGTGCAGATCGCCGAGCTTCTGGTCGAGCGCGGCCTGATCCAGCCGAAGAAGAAGGCGGCCTGACGGCTGGTTTGTTTTCGCTCACGGGGTTCGGCCTTCGGCCGATTCCGTTTATCGCTCACGGGCCGTATCGCCGCTGCCGCGGCTGGCCCTCCGCGGGGGCGCCGGAAAGCCGGCGACCCGCAGTCGCGGGCTCGGCCTTCGGCCGAAGCCTTCCTTCTCCCCGTCCTCGGGGAGAAGGTCCCGGCAGGGGGATGAGGGGCAGCGCTGATGTTGAGAAACGCCTTTGAACGATCCCACCAAAATCGTGCTGCGCCCCGCCACGGCTTTGGATGCCGCGACCATCGCCATTGTCATGCGGGCCGCACTTGGCTCGTTCTCCTGGATGCCGGTCATCCCGCGAGATCGTGCTGTCCCGGCAGCAGGTGACGGTCGCCGAGGCCGGCACCGGCATTGTCGGCTTCATTGCCCTCAGCGGCGATTGGGTGGAACAGCTCTATCTCGACCCCGCCTGGATGGGGCAAGGCATCGGCAGCCGGCTGCTGGTGCAAGCGACCGCCGCGCTACGGATCGTTAAACTGCATTGCTTCCAGGCCAACACCGGCGCGCGTCGCTTCTACGAGCGCCATGGCTTTCGCCCCGAGGCGTTCGGCGCGGGCACCACCAACGAAGAAGGCCTGCCGGATATTCTCTACGTGCGTCGAGCTTGATATTCAGCCGGCGTTATCCTTGGCCAGTTGGCGCAATAACTCCATCGCTTCCTCGGCCCGCTCAGCGGGCACGAACAGATGGTCATGATAGAAAGCAGAGACCGGATTGACGCCCATGCCGGCGGCGGCCAGCCGGGCGGTGATGGCGGCGAGGAAGCCGACGGCTTCCAGCGAGGAGTGGACGTTCAGGGTGATCATGCGGCAGCGGAACGAAGCGGTCAGCCCGGCCGCCCGTGCCGCGTCCTCGGTCACGATCAGTGTCACACCCTCGCGCTCGCGAAAGACCATCACGGGATCGAGGCCTGCCTGCCGGCTGATTCCAGGTGTGAGCGTAGCGAACACGTAGACGTCCGGCAGCAGTTCCGGCGTCATCGCCGCCAGCAGCTTTTTCAGATCAGTCTCGCCGGCCATTCGCTCGTCTCTCGCCCAGCCCTATCAATAGCCGTGACTGGTGGATGTCGATAGTCCGTCAAGGTGGAGGGACAGCGCCCCCCTCTGCCCTGCCGGGCATCTCCCCCGCAAGGAGGGAGATCGGCGGTTTCGATGCTCCGCTCATTCATGGAACATTGCCGAAGCGGTCGAGCGTGTAATCTCCCCCCTTGCGGGGGAGATGGCCGGCAGGCCAGAGGGGGGTGTGAAGGATCGCCACGCAGCGGCTTTTGCTTGCTGCTACCCAAAAAGAATCCGCACCCTGTAGGATCGCCGCCCCATCGCTCGTCCTTGGTCCGAAGCCAGCAAACGGCTCGAACCGCTTAGGAGGGAACACCCGTGAGTATTTCTCAAACCATGCCCGTCTCGTCGGGCGCCCTGTGGACCGGCCGCGTGCTCAGCGGCCTCATCATCCTGTTCATGATCTTCGACGGCGTCATCAAGCTGCCGCCGCTCGATGTCGTCACCCAGACGATGGTGCCGCTCGGCTGGCCGGCCGATGTCAATGTCGCGCGCACGCTCGGCATTATCGGGCTGATCTCGACCGCGCTCTATGCGCTGCCCCGCACCTCGGTGCTCGGCGCCATCCTGCTCACCGGCTATCTCGGCGGTGCCATCGCCACAAACATGCGCGTCGGCAGCCCGTTGTTTTCGCACACGCTGTTTAGCGTCTATCTCGGCATCATCCTGTGGGGCGGTCTCTATCTGCGCGACCCAAGCGTGCGCGCCCTGATCCCGTTCAGCCGTTAAGCGAGGAGAAAAACATGCTCAGCACCATTCTCATCATCCTGGTCGTCATCATCGCCGCCGTGCTCATCTATGCGGCGACGAGGTCGAATGATTTCGTCACCGTCCGCACCGCCAGCATCAAGGCCGCGCCGGAAGCGATCTTTCCGCTGATCAACAATTTCAAGCACTGGCCGGAATGGTCGCCCTACGAAAAGCTCGACCCGCTGATGAAGCGCACGCTGTCGGGCGCTGATGCCGGCAAGGGCGCCGCCTACGCCTGGGAAGGCAACGCAAAGGCCGGCAAGGGACGCATGGAGATCGTCAATTCCGTGCCATTTTCGCTGGTGTCGCTGAAGCTCGACTTCGAGAAGCCGTTCCGGGCCAACAACAGCGTCGACTTCACCCTGAAACCCTCGGGCGACATCACCGCAGTCACCTGGGCGATGCGTGGCAGCCGGCCCTTCATTGCCAAGCTTATGGGCCTCTTCATGAATTTCGATACGCTGATCGGCAAGGATTTCGAGGCTGGCCTCGCCAATCTGAAGAAGGCCACTGAAAGGTAAAACGTCCTGCATTTCAACAAGCTCGGCGGCGGTCGTTACGAATGTGACAGGCGCGCGCACCGGGATCTCTCACGTCTTCGGGATCAAATCAGCCGTCTGGGAGTTAGAGCCGTGGCGGCGAGGACGGCGATCCGCGTGAGAGAGGAACGACAATGAAAAAAGCGATGATCATTCTGGTACTGGCGACCGCGCTGGGCGCGTGCTCGCAAACCGAAAAGGGTGCCGCGGTCGGCGGCCTCGGCGGCGCGGCGGTTGGCGCAGCTGTGGCAAATGATCCGGTTCAGGGCGCCGTCGTCGGCGGCGCCGTCGGCGCCGTGGCCGGCGCGCTGATCGGCCGTGCCAGCGAAAGCGGTCAATGTCGCTACCGCGGCCGGAACGGGCGCACCTATATCGCCAGCTGCCCTGACGGTTATTGAACACAGCCAGGTCCAACATCGGAAACCGGCGGCTATAGATCGCCGGTTTCGCTGTTGCCCAAGACAGCTGGACCATGGCTGCCTGCGCTACAGCAATCCCCGGATATGCTCCCAAGCCAGGCGGCCCAGGCGTGTGTCGGCGTCGTCATTGCCGCCATGGGCGTGCAGCCCCGAGCGCGGCGTGTTTTCGCCCGGCAGCAGAATGCGGTGGCCGGCGTCGGGCACTGAGACGAGGCAGGTGGTCATTGCGGTGTCCTGGCGACGCTGAATGATCGACTGGGCAAAATCCAGCGATGGCCATAGCGCGTCGTCGCCGCCCGCAACCAGAACAATGTCGGCTGAAATAGCTTCGGCGGGAATGGCAGCCTCGGCCGCAGCGTCCTTGAAGGTTTGCAAGGCACGCTGGAAGAGGCCTCGGTAGGACACCAGACCGTCGACATACTCCGCGTTCCAAGCGGGATTGCTTGGGACGAACGGCAAAGGAATCCCCTCGAGCGTCCACGACGATCTTTCCGGCCAGCTGACGCCGTCGCGGCCCGGCCCGATATTCCCCCAGACCCCGATGTCGGGCTGATCGCAACCACGACGTCAATGCGTGGATCATGAGCCGCCGCAAGCAGGGAGGCCTCGGCGAGGTCCCGACATAGACGATGCGCCGGCATCCCATCTGGACAAGATAGCCGGTCGCCGCGAAAAACGTTTCGAGCGGGATCTCGCAAATGCCGGGCACCTGACCTTCGCCGCCAAACCATTGCAGCGCGAGAGCGGATGCTCCTTCCTTGGCAAAGAGCCGGGCGCGGGTGACGTCGATGCGGCCGCTCGATCCGCTCAGCACGACGACGCCTGTCGTGGCGCCGGCGCATCGCAACAGCGTTCCGGCTACGCCGCCGAAAAGGGTCTCTTCCGTGACGGTCCGCTCAGTCATCTTTCGTTCGAACGCCATATGACATCGCCGCACAATAGCAAAACGGCGGGCACAGGCCCGCCGTTTTGTCGATGCGATGACGCGATGCTTATTCGGCGGTGGCGGCTTCCGCTTCGGCCGGGGCTGCAGCAGCGGCGGCAACAGCGGCGGCGGCGTCTTCCTGGGCCTTCTTCAGCAGAGAGGCGCGTTCCTGCGCCTTCTTGCCGGGCTCGGCCTTCTTCGGGTTGGAGCGGGCTTCGCGCTTGAGGAGGCCGGCCTCATCGAGGAAGCGCAGCACGCGGTCGGTCGGCTGAGCGCCGTGCGACAGCCAATGCTTGACGCGGTCGGCGTCGACCTTGACGCGCTCGCCGTCCTTGGGCAGCAGCGGGTTCCACGAGCCGATCGACTCGATGAACCGGCCGTCACGCGGCGAACGGGCGTCGGCGATGACGACGTGGTAGTAAGGGCGCTTCTTCGAGCCCGCACGGGCCAGTCTGATCTTCAAGGGCATTTCATTTCTCCTAAAATTTCTGATGTCAGTGTTGGGTTAATGGCTTTGTCTGGTGCAGGTCGTTGTCCCAAAACCGCTGCGCACTTTTGGGCGACATGCACTTTGTTAGCCGGTTTTGCTTGCGCCGTTGGACGCGGCGATCTGCTCGTGATGGCGGATCACTTCGCGGACGACGAAGTTGAGGAATTTTTCCGCGAAATCGGGGTCGAGATGAGCGTCCTTCGCCAGCTGGCGAAGGCGGGTGATCTGCTCCTGCTCGCGCGCCGGGTCGGCGGGCGGCAGGCCATGCTCGGCCTTGAGCACGCCGACCGCCTTGGTGCAGCGGAAGCGCTCGGCCAGCATATGAATGAGGGCGGCGTCGATGTTGTCGATCGAGGCGCGATAGCCGGCCAGGATGGTGCGTGCGTCGGCCATGTCTTTTTCTTCGTTCATAGCGTCCTCACTTCTTCTTTCCGAGGCCGGGCAGACCACCGCCGCCAAGGCCGGGAAGCTTCATGCCGCCGGGCAGACCGGGCAGGCCACCGCCGCTCGGGGTGGGCGGGCCCTTTATGCCGCCAAGGCCGGGCATCTGCTTCTGCAAGGCTTCGAGCTGCTTGGGATCCATCTTGGAGAGGTCGGGCATGCCGCCACCCATCATGCCGCCGGGGCCGCCCGGCATCATGCCGCCGAGGCCCATCTTGGAGGCAAGGCCGCCCATCATGCCGCGCATCAGGCCGCCGCCTTTGCCCTTGCCGCCCATCGCCTTCATCATGTCGGCCATGCCGCGATGCATTTTCAAGAGCTTGTTGATCTCGGCCGCATCCGTGCCTGAGCCGGCGGCGATGCGCTTCTTGCGCGAATGTTTCAGCATGTCCGGATTGGCGCGTTCGGCCTTGGTCATCGACGAGATGATGGCTAGCTGGCGGCCAAACATCTTGTCGTCGAGGCCGGCGGCCGCCATCTGGTCCTTCATTTTGCCCATGCCGGGCATCATGCCCATGATGCCGCCCATGCCGCCCATTTTCGACATCTGCTGAAGCTGGCCGGCAAGGTCGTTCAGGTCGAACTTGCCCGACTGCATCTTTTTGGCCATCGCCGCCGCCTGCTCGGCGTCGATGTTTTCGGCGGCCTTTTCGACCAGCGAGACGATGTCGCCCATGCCGAGGATGCGGTCTGCAATACGCTTGGGGTGGAATTCCTCCAGCCCGTCCATCTTTTCGCCGGTGCCGATCAGCTTGATCGGCTTGCCGGTGACGGCGCGCATCGAAAGCGCGGCACCGCCACGGCCATCGCCGTCCATGCGGGTCAGCACCAGGCCGGTGATGCCGACGCGCTCGTCGAAGCTTTTGGCAAGGTTGACGGCGTCCTGGCCGGTCAGCGAATCCGCGACCAGCAGGATTTCGTGCGGGCTCGACATCTTCTTGATGTCGGCCATCTCCACCATCAGCGGCTCATCGATATGGGTGCGGCCGGCGGTGTCGAGGATGACGACGTCATGACCGCCGAGCTTGGCTGCCTGGACGGCGCGCCTGGCGATGTCGACCGGGTTCTGGCCCGCAATGACAGGCAACGTCGCGACTTTGACCTGCTCGCCGAGCTGGCGCAGCTGCTCTTGCGCCGCGGGCCGCCGCGTGTCGAGCGAGGCCATCAGAACCTTCTTGTTCTGGCGCTCGGTCAACCGCTTGGCGATCTTGGCGGAGGTCGTCGTCTTGCCGGAGCCCTGCAGGCCGACCATCATGATGACGACCGGCGCCGGCGCATTGAGGTCGATGGCGACGCCCTCGGCGCCGAGCATGTCGACCAGCTCGTCATGGACGATCTTGACGACCATCTGTCCGGGCTTGATCGACTTGACGACGGCGGCGCCGACGGCCTTCTCGCGCACCTTGTCGGTGAAGGAACGCACCACTTCCAGCGCAACGTCGGCCTCGAGCAGCGCCCGGCGCACCTCGCGCAACGCCGCCGAGACATCAGCCTCCGACAGCGCGCCGCGGCCTGTCAGGCCGTTCAGGATGGAGCCAAGGCGCTCCTGAAGTGATTCAAACATTGGTCAACCCGCCGCGCGAGAGCGCCTTGGATTCATGGTGATCCCTGTCGGGCCGATGGCCCTCCACGCCTCTTGTGCGCTCCTGCAGCGATTCAAACATTCCGTTTCCTTTTTCTCAGGCACCCCGATGGTGCCCGAGAGGTAGTGCGTTCGCGCCGCTCATCCAAGCAAAGCTCAAAACCAAAAAGCACCCGGGGGCGCTCAGCGCTGCCGGGTGTTGGCCTCCAGGATCTGTTTACAGCACCCACCTCAAAAGGTTTTGGCGTCCTGGTCGGCTTGCTCGGAGGGATACTCGTCGCGGATTTCGGGGCTGTAGACAGGAAATCGGCCGAAGAGTCAAGACAAGGGCGGCTTCCCGGTCTCTGGATCGGTCCCTGTTTAGTTCACCCTGCATCCCGAGGGTCGGCCGTAACCTTCAGCGGCGAGCGCGGGTGCAGAAGCAGCAGGATCGTCAGCAAGGTGCAGACGATACCGATGGCGGCGATGATGACGGCATCCGTCGTCGTCCAGTCCGGACCTTCCAGCGGCTTGGCGTTGAACAGGGCGAAGGAATTGTAGTTCTCCTGATGCGAGATCAGCAGGAAGCCGGTGAGATTGTTGCCGAGATGGGCGCCGAAGGCGGCGCCGAGATTGCCGGTGACATAAACCACCAGCGTCAACAGCAAGGCGAAGGCGGCGATCGAGGCCAGCACGCAGGCGTTGATGGCGGGGGTCGAGCCCGGGCTCCAATGCAAGGAGGTGAACAGCAAAGCGGGCAATAGCGCCCACACGTAAGGGCTCTCGAAGCGCCTGGCCAGGCCGCGCAGCAGATAGCCGCGAAACAGCATCTCCTCGGACGAGGTCTGCAGCAGGGTCAGCGCCACGATCGGGAGCAGGAACAGCAGCCAGGTCGACAGGTTGATCGTGCCGCGGGCGATTTCGGGCTGTAGCCAGTAGAGCAGGATTTCGGAAAGCGCCGATGTGATCAGCACCGCGACCAGGCCCTTGAGGAAGCCCGACAAGGACACGCGGCGACTGGCGCCGAAAAGCGCCGAGAGCGGCTCGCCATGGACGAAACGCATGGCAAGCCAGAGGCCGAGCCAGATGCCGCTAAACGAGGTGAGTGCGGTGAGTATGCCGATGGGCGAGGCCAGAAAGCCCTGAAGCGGCCCGCGCGGATCGTCCGGCAATACATGCCAGACGATCGCGACATAGGTGCCGCCAAGCACCACAACCAGGGTGATCGCCACCCAGAACAGGACGACGACTGCCGTTCCAATTATCAGCCGCGGCAGGTTCGTCTTTTCGGTGGCCGTGTTGCTATAGCGCTCGAAGGCGGCTGGATCTGATATCACGCGAGTTCCTCTGCCGAACGCATCGGGTCGCATGATCTAGGGGATCGTCGGCTCTCGCGCAATTGCTGCTGTTCAGCGACCCTTTTGCCGCCCTCAGCCTCGGCAGGAGGGCGGCACGAGTTCACTTGTCATTCTTTCCAGGCAAAATCAGCGCACGACGTACATGATGCGCCGTGTCTGCGGGTCGACCAGCGCCTGCTGGCCATTCACATAGACGTAGCGGTAGCGGTAGTCGGGGATTTCGCGCAGTTCGACCGTGTCGGGCAAGGTGGCACCGGTCACCACCTCGCCCTCGAGATAGACAGGATCGAGCCGGTGCGTGCTGACATAGGTGCCGACTTCCGCCGGTGGCCTGTCGATGGCGTCGACGGGGCCGTCGTCGGACAGAATCGCACCGGTATAGGTATCGGGATAATCATCCTGCGGCGGTGTAACCACGGTGATGGCGGCGTTGGCGGGGCGGCGTGTCAGAACGACCCGGTTGCCGCCGAAATCGGCCGTGACATAGTCGGAATAGACCCAGCCCTGGCCTCCGGCTTCGGCAATGGTGCACCATTTGCTGTTTTCGATGCAGCCATTGAGCGTCGCCGACTGGCCGGCGGCGAGCACGCCGATCACCGGATATTGCGGGCCGGGGCCGGCGCGCACATTAAGATCGGTGACGGCCGAGACGGCGGTATCGGCGAGTGCCGCACCTGACATCGCGACAAGCGCCCCGGCGACGGCCGGAAACAATATGCGTCTCATGGTTTCTCTCCCTTTCATGGTCCCTCGCGACACCAAACGAAAACAGAACGCATGCGTTCCGGCTAAAATACCGACGCCAGCTCACGATTTGTTCCGGTTTCTTTCGGCAAACCGGTCAAAAGCTCATGCACGAAGCTGAGTTTCTGCGCCGTCACGTCCGAAATGACGAAGGGATAGAGGTCGGGCAGGCCCATGCAGCGGTTGATCGAGTTGGAGGCTTCCGAGAGTACCAGCCAGCGGGCGAGAATCTTTTCGAACGGCTCGGGCACGGCGTCAGGTTCCGCGGGCGCCGCCTGCAACCGGCCGCCGGTGTCGCCTTGCGGCAGCACATTGGTCTCCATCGTCTCAAGCTGGCCGAGTGGAAAATTCAGCGCGTGCACCATCTCCAGCGTGTCGGTGATGTGCAGATGGTGCGCCCAGGTCTCGGCCCAGTCTTCCCATGGATGCGACGTCGCATAGGCGGAGATGTGGTTCTGCTGCCAGTCGGGCGCAGCGCCATTGGCGTAATAGGCCTTCAGCGCCTGCTCGTAGTCGGGGCGTTCGTCGCCGAACAGCGCCCGGAAGGCATCGAGCCGTTGCGGCTCGTCGCGGATCAGCCGGTCCCAGTAGTAATGGCCAAGCTCATGACGGAAATGACCGAGCAGCGTGCGGTAATTTTCGCCCATCTCGACGCGACGCCGCTCGCGCTCGGCCGAGTCCGCCTCGGCGACGTTGAGCGTGATCAGGCCGTTGTCGTGGCCGGTAAGGATGCGTTCGCCGCCGGGACCGCCGCCGATCGGATCGGCAATGAAGTCGAAGGCGAGGCCGATTTCGTCGCCGTGCTTGTGCTTGGGCGCGACCGGAAGGCCGAAGGCGAGCAGCGAATAGACGGCGCGCTTCTTGGCCGCCTCGACGCGAATCCAGCGGCGGCGGTTGCCGTCGACGGAGAGGTCGGGGATCAGCTGGTTCAGCACGCAGGCGCGGCAGTAGGTATGACCCGGTTCGGCCATCCAGTTGCAGGCGCATTCATCCGCATTGGTGCAGTGGAAGATGCCGTCGACGTCAGACAAGGCAAAGCGCGCATGCTCGGGATCGTAAAGCACGAGACTCCCGCAATTCAGGCACTGCGCATTCTCGAAGTAGAGGCGGTGGCCGCAATGCGGGCAGTCGAACAGTTTCATGTCGATCTCGATGCGTCAGGCGTTGGCGTATGGCGTCAGAGGAGGAATATGGTGCGGAGCGGCGCCTCGCCCAAACGCCCGCCACGGGCCGCCGTTCCATGCCCCCGTCACCTCTTTTTACCCGAGCAGCGAATTCGCCTGCCCGGCACCGGGCGTTTCGGCCACAATAAGCACTTGATCGTAAGCAAATTCCGCTGCATTGGCCAGGGTAGCGCCGGGGGTACGGTGACAATGGCGTGTTTCGCTGGCAAGTTCGCAACCGGGACGTGATTCAGGCAATCAGGAGAAAAAGCATGGCATTGCTTGCCAAGGGAAAGATTATTGCTGCCGCGGTGGTCGCGGTACTTGCGCTGGCGACGGGCGCGCAGGCGGCGGCCAGCTGCGGCAAGACCGGCGCGGGCTTCGAGGCGTGGAAGCAGGACTTTGCCGCGCAGGCCAGGTCCGAAGGTGTCGGCGGGAAGGGTCTGGCTGCTCTGGCCGGTGCCAGCTACGCGACAAAGACAATCTCCGTCGACCGCGCCATCCACAAGGCGTTCAGCGGTTCGGTGGACGCCTTCATGAAGCGTCGTGGCGGAGCTGCGATCATTTCCAGGGGCCGTGCGCTGAAGAAGTCGAATGCAGCGATGTTCGACAGGATCGAGAGCAATTACGGGGTGTCGCCGGGCGTGTTGCTGGCCATCTGGGGCATGGAAACCGGCTTCGGAGCCTCCCTGGGCAACCAGAACACGGTCTCCGCCATTCTGACGCTTGCCTATGATTGCCGTCGCCCGGGCTTCTTTTACCCGCATGCCATTGCGGCGCTGAAGCTGGTCGATCGCGGTGCGCTCAGCGCCTCGTCGGTCGGCGCTGCGCATGGCGAGATCGGCCATACGCAATTCCTGCCCGGCAATGTCCTTAAGTATGGCGTCGGCAACGGAAATCTGCGCGACAAGGCAACGGCCTTGGCTTCGACGGCCAACTTCCTCAAGGCTCATGGCTGGCGGGCGGGTGCGAGCGCGAGTGCGAATATGGGCGCCATCGCCGGCTGGAATTCCGCCAGCGTCTACCAGCAGGCCATCGCCCAGATCGCCGACGCGATCGACGGCAGCTGAACGATAATCTTCATTCGACATGAAAGCCCGGCCAACGCCGGGCTTTTTTGTTGGTGCATGGCCATGCGAATAATCAAGAGCCCGGCGTTAGCCCCCCTTGGCAGTCTCCGCCGGGTTTTCCTGGAATAGTAGTTGGGCTCAACCCTTGCGGTTGCGCGCGGCCAGCGTCCTCAGCCGCAGCGCGTTGAGGCGGATGAAGCCGGCGGCGTCCTTCTGGTCGTAGGCGCCGCGGTCATCCTCGAAGGTGACCAGTGCGTCGGAATAGAGCGTCTTCTTTGACTTCCGGCCGGTGACCATGACATTGCCCTTGTAGAGTTTCAGGCGCACCGTGCCTTCGACGTCTTCCTGGCTCTTGTCGATCATCGCCTGGAGCATCAGCCGCTCGGGCGAGAACCAGAAGCCGTTGTAGATCAGCTCGGCGTAGCGCGGCATGAACTCGTCCTTGAGGTGGCCGGCGCCGCGGTCGAGCGTGATCGATTCGATGGCGCGGTGGGCGACGATCAGGATGGTGCCGCCGGGGGTCTCGTAGACGCCGCGCGATTTCATGCCGACGAAGCGGTTCTCGACCAGATCGAGCCGGCCGATGCCATTGTCGCGGCCAAGATCGTTAAGCGCCGTCAGCATGGCGGCCGGCGACAGCTTCTTGCCGTTCAGTGCAATCGGATCGCCCTTCAAAAATTCGATCTCGATCTCGGTGACCTTGTCCGGCGCCTCCATCGGCGAGACGGTGCGCTGATGGACGAATTCCGGCGGCTCGCTCCACGGGTCTTCCAGCACCTTGCCCTCGGAAGAGGAGTGCAGAAGGTTGGCGTCGACCGAGAACGGCGCCTCCCCCCGCTTGTCCTTGGCCACCGGGATCTGGTGCTGCTCGGCGAAGTTGATCAGGTCGGTGCGCGACTTGAACGACCAGTCGCGCCACGGCGCGATGACCTTGATGTCGGGATTCAGCGCATAGGCCGACAGCTCGAAACGCACCTGGTCGTTGCCCTTGCCGGTGGCGCCGTGCGCAATGGCATCGGCGCCGACCTCCTGGGCGATCTCGACCAGGTGCTTGGAAATCAACGGGCGGGCGATCGAGGTGCCGAGCAGGTAGGTGCCTTCATAGACGGCGTTGGCGCGAAACATCGGGAAGACGAAATCCGAGACGAATTCCTCGCGCACATCGACGACGCGGATATCCTTGATGCCCATCATCTCAGCCTTCTGGCGCGCCGGCTCCAGCTCGCCACCCTGGCCGAGATCGGCGGTGAAGGTGACGACTTCGGCGCCGAGCTCGGTCTGCAGCCATTTCAGGATGATGGAGGTGTCGAGACCGCCGGAATAGGCGAGCACGACCTTCTTGACGTCTTTTGTCTTGGGCATTGCTGGGGACATTTTGGCGGTTCCGCGCGTGAGTTTCGCGGGCGAGGTATCACGGCATTTCCGGCCAGCGCAAGGGATGAACGGGCGCCGGCCGCCGCAGCCGCTGGACCAGATGCGACGCCAGTCAGTTGCTGGCGTGAGCGGGGAGGCTGCGTTATAGACCGACGATCATTCGCCAGGGGCCACCGATGTCCTTCATTCCCGACACCACAACACTGATCCAGTTCGCCATCGCCACCATGATCCTGGCGATCACGCCGGGGCCGGATATGACGCTGTTCGTCTCGCGAACACTGAGCCAGGGCCGCGCCGCCGGCTTTGCCTCGCTGGCGGGTGCTCTGTTCGGAACGCTGATCCATACAACTTTGGTGGCGGTCGGCATCTCGGCGCTGATCGTCGCCTCGCCGATGGCCTTCCTGGTGCTGAAAATCTTCGGCGCCGTCTATCTGGTGTTCCTGGCCTGGCAGGCGATGACCAAGGGCTCGGCGTTTTCACCGCAGAAGAAGAATGGCCCGCAGATTTCGCTGTTCCGCAGCTGGGCCGCCGGACTCGGCGTCAATTTGCTCAACCCGAAGATCATCCTGTTCTTCATGACGTTTCTGCCGCAGTTCGTCTCGGCTCACGATCCGAACGCGCCGGGAAAACTGTTCTCCCTCGGCCTCATGTTCATCGTGCTGTCGATCCCTGTGACGGCGCCGATGGTGTTTGCCGCGGAAAGGTTTTCGGCGGCGATGAAGGCCAGCCCGCGCGTAACGCGGGTCGTCGACTATCTCTTTGCCGGTGTGTTTTCGGCCTTCGCGCTCAAGATCCTGACCGCTCAGGCGAAGTAGCGGCCTGCCACCAGCTTCCGGCCCAGCGGCCGGCGCTTAGCCAGTAGAAGATGCCGCCGACCATGCCGCAGCCGATCACCGCGGCGATGGCGCGCGGTTCGGTGACGTCGAAATCCACGTTCTGGTGGACGAAGCCGAGGAAGGCCGCGGCCACCAAGCCGCCCGCGAGTGCATAGAACAGCCAGTCGCGGCGGCTGAGGACCTCGGAGATCAGGATTGCGACCACCGCCGGTATGAAAGCGAAATAGGCGACAAACAGCGCCACGAACGGGATCGAAAAATACAGCGCCGCGGCCGCCGCTGGGTGCGCATCGTCCGGCATATAACCGACGGAAGCCAGGAACAGCACGTTGAGAAAGGCGCTCGCCGCCAATGAGGCGACGACATAGCCGAACAGGATGACAGCGAAACGGAGGATATAGGCGAAGAGGCGGCTCACGCCTCGCCATGCCCCGCAATCATCATGGCTTCCAGCGCCAGGCGGTCGACCTTGCGCATGCGTTCGGAGTCGGATTTGAGCTGGCCGCAGGCGGCCAGGATGTCGCGGCCGCGCGGCGTGCGGATCGGCGAGGCATAGCCGGCATTGTTGATGTAGTCGGCAAACTTCTCGATCGTCTCCCAGTCCGAGCACTGATAGTTGGTGCCCGGCCACGGGTTGAACGGGATCAGATTGATCTTGGCCGGAATGCCTTTGAGCAGCTTGATCAGCCCCTTGGCGTCCTCGATGGAATCGTTGACGTCCTTCAGCATCACATATTCGAAGGTGATGCGCTTGGCGTTGGACAGGCCGGGATAGGCGCGGCAAGCCTCGATCAGTTCCTTCAGCGGATACTTCTTGTTGATCGGCACAAGCAGGTCGCGCAGATCGTCATTGGTGGCGTGCAGCGAGATCGCCAGCATGACCCCTATCTCCTCGCCGGTGCGGAAGATCTCGGGCACCACGCCGGAGGTCGAGAGCGTAATGCGGCGCTTCGACAGCGACAGTCCGTCGCCGTCGGAGGCAATCAGCAGCGCCTTCTTCACCGCCTCGAAATTGTAGAGCGGCTCGCCCATGCCCATCACGACGACGTTGGAGACTTTTCTGCCCTCGGCAGGGACGATGGCGCCGTCGGGTGTGTCGCGGTCGGGGAAATCGCCGAGCCGGTCGCGGGCGGTGAGCAATTGCGCCAGGATCTCTTCCGCCGTCAAATTGCGCACCAGCTTCTGCGTGCCGGTGTGGCAGAACGAACAGGTCAGCGTGCAGCCGACCTGCGAGGAGATGCAGAGCGTGCCGCGGCCTTCCTCGGGGATGTAGACGGTCTCGATCTCGACGGGACGGCCGGCACCGCGCGGCGGAAAGCGGAACAGCCACTTGCGCGTGCCGTCGGAGGAAATCTGCTCCTCGACGATTTCGGGCCGGGCGACGGTAAAATGCTTGTCGAGTTCGGCGCGCAGATCCTTGGAGATGTTGAACATGCCGGCAAAATCGGAGACGCCGCGCACATACATCCAGTGCCAGAGCTGCTGGGCGCGCATTTTCGCCTGGCGCTCGGGCACGATGCCGGCACTGACAAGGGCTTCACCGAGCTCGGCCCGGGTCAGGCCGATCAGCGACGGCTTCTCGGGCGTGGCGCGAGCGCGCAACGCGTCGCGTGCGCCCTCAGTGGTGAGATCGAAGGAAAGGGTCATATCAGCGCCAATATAAGCGAATTGCGGCCGATTTCATCCATCGTGCCGAAAAGAAGCGCGGCGCATAGCACAGGTTGCGGCGAGAGTCATGCGGCGGGAACCGCGCTAGCCTACTTGCACTTGGCGATCGACGTCAGCGCGGCCGAGATGCCTTTCAGCGAAAACACATAGGTCGTCGGATTGCCGCGGCCAGACTTCGCCGAGACCTTCATGTCGGTGCCGGTCTTCATGGCGGCGATCAGCACCGGCTCTTCGGCGGCGTTCTCGACCCAGGCCGACTTGCCGCGGGTGAACATCGAGAACGTCTTCTTGTCGATGGTGACGGTGGCCTTGGAGCCTTCCTGGAATGTGTAGCCGGCGATGAATTGCGGCTCGTAGGACACTTGCTGGCCCGGCCGCTGGCTGACGAAGAAGAACATGTCGCCGTGATCGAGCGTCGGCGGCTGCTTGTCGGTCGGCACGGTGAGCACATAGCAGACCTTGCCGCCCTGCGCCTGGTAGCTGTAGGTGCCCCAGGCATTGTGCTGGCCGATCTTGGTCGCCTGCTGCGCCAGCGCCGGCGCGGCAAAAGCCACCAGGACCAGGCTCGAGACTAGTGCAATCAATCCGCGCATCGCTTTTCCCGTATTCCAAATGGTGCGGGGCAGGCCGGCTTGGCGTCCTGCCCGTCGCTTCATTTTGATTTAATCTGGGTTACCAAACGGTGAATTTCCCTCGGAAAAGGACATTCACCCATGGAAACCACCGCCATTTCCGCGCCGCTTCTTGAAAAAACGGCTTTCGCAATGTCCCTGCGGCGACTTGGAGGCCACGAAAGCGGCAAGAGTTTGACTTTTTGAACGGCCGCAGCGGAACCCGAAGCCAAGCCGCTATCGTCCTGTTTGAGCAGAGGATTTCTTCTGAACCCAGTTGTTAACGCGACCGCCGATTCAGCTCTTGTCGGCGATCGCCTCCTTGGCGGCCTTGCGGTGCGCAGGGGTGATATGGGCGCTTACCGCGGTGATCGCGGCGGTCAGCACGGCGATGTCGTCGGTGAAGCCGAGGCCGAAGACGAAATCGGGGATGACATCGACCGGCAGCACGAAATAGCCAAGCGCTGCCAGCAATATGCCCTTGGCACGCAAAGGCGTCTTCCTGTCGAGCGCGCAGTAATAGCCGGCGACGACCTCTTCCATGAACGGAATCTGTCGGGCGGCCTTCTTGGCCGTGCGCCAGAATTTGGCGCGCATTTCACTTTCGTCGCCGAGCTTGCTGCCGAAGCCGAAGAAATCAAAACCGGGCTGCTGCGCCATCAATCCTCTCCTTGCCGGCCGTCGCGCTGCGTGTTGCGCGGCTGCCATGGAAAATGTGGTGAAAGCCCCGGTCCACTGCAAGAGGATGGCGCCGATTTGGCGTTGCCGCCCCAGCGTTCAGCCGCCTGCATACCCATTCATCTTCTTGGCCAGCGCGATGTCGAGCGCGGTGACACCGCCGGCATCATGGGTGTTGAGCGTCACGTCGACAGTCTTGTAGACGTTCGACCAGTCGGGATGATGGTCCATCTTCTCGGCGGCCAGCGCAACGCGGGTCATGAAGGCGAAGGCCTCGGAGAAATTCTTGAAGTCGAAGCTGCGCTTGATGGAGGCGCCATCGGCTGCCTGCGACCAGCCGGCCAGTTCGGCCAGTGCGGCGGCGATGGCGTCCTTGCTGAGTTTCTCTCTCGTCATGATGATTTCCCGTGCTATCCCAGATATCGACCCTCACCATAATGCAAGTCGCCCAAAAGTCCTTTGCGTTTTGGGCTTCCAAATGCACGAACGGCGCATATCGAATGAGCGTAAAGCCGATAAATTCCATACTCTTCGTCTGCCTCGGCAACATCTGCCGTTCACCCCTGGCCGAAGGCGTGTTTCGCGCCGTGCTGGCGGAGCGCGGCCGCGACATGGTGCTGGACGATATTGTGCTGGACTCTGCGGCGACCGGCGGCTGGAACCTCGGCGAAGCGCCCGACCCGCGCTCGATCGCGATTGCGGCCCGCCACGGCATCGACATATCAGGGCAGCGGGCACGCAAGGTCAGGCCGGGGGATTTTTTCGCGCTTCGACCTGATCCTCGGCATGGATCGGCAGAATGTCCGCGACCTCAAGGCGTTGGCGCCGGCCGGTGCGCGCGAACGTATTCATCTCTTGGCAGAGTTTGCGCAGGGCAAAACCCGCGACGTGCCGGATCCCTATTATGACGGGGCCGAAGCGTTCGCTTCGGTCTACCGCATGATCCGCGAAGCGTCGGAGGCGCTGGCGACGAGATTGGTGGCGCGGGCGTCGACGCCGGAGAGCGGCCACGCCTCCTCGACAATGTAGGGACCGCCGCCGACCGAATCGCGCGACGACATCAGCACGAAGCGGCCGACGCGAAACGGTAGCGTCGCAAAATTGCCGCGCGCCGACAGGTACTGGGCGACGTCGAGCGGGCTCGAATTGCGCAAGCGTGCCAGCGTAACATGCGGGGTGAACTTGCGCGGGTCGGCGGGCAGGCCGAGCCGCTGGCAGATGCGGTCGATTTCGCTCTGCAGCGCCGAAAGGTCGGGCGAGGCGAAGACGCCGGCCCAGACGGCGTGCGGCTTCTTCTGGCCGAAAGCGCCAACTCCGGACAGGGTGAGCGAGAAGGATGGGCGGTGCACCCGGTCGAGCGCGTTGGCGATTTCGTCGGCGATATGGCCTTCGACGTCGCCGATGAAGCGCAGCGTCAGATGGTAGTTTTCGACATCGATCCAGCGGGCTCCGGGCAGGCCGCCCCTGAGCAGGGACAGCGAAAGAGCGGCGTCACGGGGTATTTCGAGGGCGGTGAAAAGACGCGGCATGGTGAGCCTCCCTTCCTCGAATCGAACTGTGCCCCTAGCGAATCATCGATAGTCAAACGGGGCAAGTGGTTTGTTGGTTGCAGGCATTTTTACGAACAGGCGCCTCCAAGCGATGAATAAGCACTATTGCCGTGCCGGTTCGGCGCTTGCATTACCCAGATGCTGCATATGCTCTTCGAGCGCAGCATGAATGACTCGGGTCATCGGCAGCCCGGTCTTTTGTTTCAAAGTTCGCGCGAGGCGAACGCCGCGTTATTCTCGTCAGGCCGGCGTTCAACCGCCACCCTGAACTGCCGCAACAGCCTTCTCCACGGCGGGCATGATGCGCTCGACCATCGCTGCGACGCCCTTCGGATTGGGATGCAGGCCATCCTCCAACTGCAGGCCGGACTGCCCGGCGACGCCATCGAGAAAAAACGGATAGAGCGGCACATCGTATTTCGCGGCCAGCTTTGGGTAGATCGCATCGAAGGCGTTCTGGTAGTCGGCGCCGAGATTGGGAGCGGCGCGCATGCCGGCCAAAAGCACCGCGATCTTGCGCGCTTTCAGCTTCGCCAGCATGTCGTCCAGGTTCTTTTCCGTAATGCTGGGCAAGACGCCGCGCAGCATGTCGTTGGCGCCGAGTTCGAGGATAACCAGCCTTGTCCCATCCGGCACCGACCAGTCAAGCCGCGCCAAGCCGCCGCTCGAGGTGTCGCCTGAAACGCCGGCGTTGGCTACGGTGACGTCATGGCCTTTGGCGCGCAGCGCAGCTTGCAATTTGTCGGTAAAGCCATCGCCAGGCCCGAGGCCGAAACCGGCCATCAGGCTGTCGCCGAAGCCGACGATGGTGAACGTCTCGGCGCGCACGGACGAAATGGCGCCGCAAAGGGTGACGAAAAGGACGAGCCCTGCTGCATTCAAGCGTTTGAAAGACATGTGGCAGGCCCCATATACCCGAGGAATTCTTCCGGCGGCGGCTTCCGGCAAGCAGAGCCTTCATCCTGATATAGGACGCTTTAATTGTGACAGAAGCCGTCATCGCGCTGAAAGACATATCCCTGACCCTGGGCCAAGGGGCTTCGTCCGTGCATGTGCTGAAAGGCGTCAGCCTTGACGTGACGCGCGGTGAGGCGACCGGCATTGTCGGCCCTTCGGGTTCCGGCAAGTCGACCTTGCTGATGGTGCTTGCCGGGCTAGAGCAGGTCGATTCGGGGACGGTGCGGATCGCCGGCGAATTGCTGAACGGCAAAAGCGAGGACGAGACCGCATCGTTTCGGGGCCGAAACATCGGCATCGTCTTCCAGTCGTTCCATCTCATTCCCAACATGACGGCGCTCGAAAATGTCGCGGTGCCGCTGGAACTGGCCGGCCATGCCGATCCGTTCGGTGTCGCGGCGCGCGAGCTGGCAGCGGTGGGCTTGAGCGACCGCGTCACCCACTATCCGGGCGAGCTGTCCGGCGGCGAACAGCAGCGCGTGGCGATCGCCCGCGCGCTGGCGCCGTCGCCGCGCATTCTCATCGCCGACGAGCCGACCGGCAATCTCGATCAGGCGACGGGGCGGCAGGTTGCCGACCTTTTGTTCGCCAAGGCGGCCGAGCGCGGCATGACCTTGGTGCTGGTCACGCACGATCCGGCCCTTGCGGCGCGCTGCTCGCGCCAGGTGTCGATGCGCTCGGGCCGCATCGAGGATGCGCCGGTAGCGCAGGTCAAGGTGCCGGCCTGATGCCTCTGTCGCAGACGCTGAAGCTCGCGTTCCGCTTCTCGCTGCGCGAGATGCGCGGCGGGTTGTCGGGTTTCCTGATCTTCCTTGCCTGCATTGCGCTCGGCGTCGCTGCAATCGGCGGGGTCAATTCGGTGGCGCAGGCGATCACCGCAGGCGTTGCAGACCAGGGCCAGACGCTGCTTGGCGGCGACTTGCGCTTCCAGCTCAACCAGCGCGATGCGACGCCAGCCGAAAGCACCTTCCTCGACCGCCTCGGCACTGTGTCGCACAGCGCCAATATGCGCTCGATGGCGCGGCTGGATGACGGCTCCGACCAGGCGTTGGTTGAGGCCAAGGCCGTCGACGACGCCTATCCGCTCTATGGCGCGCTCGATACCGCGCCGCAGCTTGGCAGAAAGGATTTGTTCGACGAGAAATCAGGCGTCTTTGGCGCCGCCGCGCCCGACCTGTTGTTCGACCGGCTGAATGTGAAGATCGGTGACCGGCTGAAGGTCGGCAGCGCGACATTCGAATTGCGGGCCAGGCTGGTGAGCGAACCGGATGCGGTGTCGGACGGTTTCGGCTTCGCGCCACGGCTGATGGTCTCGACCGCGGGGCTTGCCGCGTCCGGCCTGATCCAGCCGGGCAGCCTGGTCGAGAATGCCTACAAGGTTCGGCTGCCGGCCGGCGCCAGCGAGGCCGATCTCAAGACCATCCAGGATCGGGCGGCGAGCGATTTCCCTGAAGCCGGCTGGTCGATCCGCACGCGTTCCAATGCGGCGCCGGCGCTGTCGGCCAACATCGAGCGCTTCTCGCAATTCCTGACGCTGGTCGGGCTGACGGCGCTGGTCATCGGTGGCGTCGGCGTTGCCAATGCGGTGCGCGCCTATCTCGACGGCAAGCGCGGCGTCATCGCCACCTTCAAGAGCCTTGGCGCCTCGGGCGGCTTCGTCTTCACCGTCTATCTCGTGCAGATCCTGATGATCGCCGGCCTCGGCATCGCGCTTGGCCTCATCCTCGGCGCCGCCATGCCGTTTGCTGCCAGCGCTGCGCTCCAGTCGGTCATTCCGGTGCCGGCTAAAGGCGGCTTCTATCCCGGTGCGCTGGCTCTTGCCGCGCTGTTCGGGCTGCTGGTGACGCTTGCCTTCGCGCTGTTGCCGCTCGGCCGCGCCCGCGATGTGCCGGCGACCGCGCTGTTTCGCGAAATGGGTTTCGAGGGCCGCGGCTTTCCACGCCTGCCCTATCTTGCCACGGCGGTCGGCATCGCGCTCGCTTTGGCGGCGCTCGCCATCCTGTTTTCCGGCGACCGGCGCATCGCCTTGATCTTCGTCGGCGCGACGATCTTTGCCTTTCTGGTGTTGCGCCTGGTCGGTGCGCTGGTGCAGTGGGTGGCGCGCAAAAGCCCGCGTGTGCGCTCGGTCGCGCTCAGGCTCGCCATCGGCAACATCCACCGGCCCGGCGCGCTGACGCCGTCCGTCGTGCTGTCGCTGGGCCTCGGGCTGACGCTTTTGGTGACGCTGGCGCTGATCGACGGCAATCTCAGGCAGCAGATCTCCGGCAGTCTGCCGGAACGGGCGCCGAATTTCTTCTTCGTCGACATCCAGAATAGCGAGGTCGATGCCTTCTCGACACTGATCGGCAAAGAGGCGCCGAAGGGAACGCTGGTCAAGGTGCCGATGCTGCGCGGCCGGGTGATGGCGCTGAACGGCGTTAGTGTCGACAAGGCCAATGTGCCATCGGAAGGCGCATGGGTGCTGCGCGGCGATCGCGGCCTGACCTACGACGCCAAACAGCCGGCCAATGCGACATTGACCGAGGGCAGCTGGTGGCCGGAGAACTACAGCGGCGAACCGCTGGTCTCGTTCTCCAACGATGAAGGCAAGGCGCTAGGCCTGAAGCTCGGCGATACCGTCACCGTCAATGTGCTCGGACGCAATGTAGCGGCCAGGATCGCCAATTTCCGAGAGGTGCAATGGGAGACGATGGGCATCAATTTCGTCATGGTGTTCTCGCCCAGCACCTTTGCCGGCGCCCCGCATGGCTGGCTGGCGACGCTGACCGAAAAGGATGCCACGGCAGCAGAGGATGCCCGCCTGCTCAACGCCGTCACCCGCGCCTTCCCGGCGGTGACGACAGTTCGGGTCAAGGACGCGCTCGACGTCGTCAACCGGCTGGTCGGCCAGCTCGGCACGGCGATCCGGGCCGCGGCCGGCGTGGCGCTGATCGCTTCGGTGCTGGTGCTGGCCGGCGCGCTCGCCGCGGGAAATCGCGCCCGCATCCACGATGCCGTGGTGCTGAAGACGTTGGGCGCCACGAGGCGCACGCTGATCGCGGCGTTTTCGCTGGAATACATGCTGATCGGCCTGGCCACCGCGGTGTTTGCGTTGGCTGCCGGCGGCATCGCCGCCTGGTACATCGTTGCCCGCATCATGACGTTGCCGACGCATTTCATGCCGGAGGTGGCAGTGGCGACCTTGGTGTTTGCGCTGGTGATCACAGTCGGCATCGGCCTTGCCGGCACCTGGCGGGTGCTCGGGCACAAGGCGGCGCCGGTGCTGCGCGACCTCTAGGCCCAAAACGGCAAGGTTGGCCGAATCTGCCGTTTCCGATTAAATCTTGGTAATGTGCAGTCATGGAAGCCCAAGAAAACCGGCTTCCGGAGATTCACCAAGCGTTGCAGCCCGTTACGGTCTTGTTCTTGACGTCAAGAACCATCATATTTCGCCACAGGCATGCTGGAGCCCCGCCAGCGGCGCCCAGGTCCGAAAGGGCCTGACACCGTACGGGGCAGAAGCAACAGAGGATTCCAATGGCTGAGCCCATTCGCAACTACCAGACTTCGGCCGTGCCCGGCGCGCGCGCCGACATCGACCAAGGCCTGCGCACTTACATGCTCAAGGTCTACAATTTGATGGGGCTTGGCCTCCTCATCACCGGCGTCGCCGCCTGGGGCGCTTTCCAGCTCGCCGTCACCGGCGACGGACAGCTGACCGCTTTCGGCACGCTGATCTATGCCAGCGCCTTCCGCTGGGTGGTCATCCTGGCTCCGCTCGCCGCCGTCTTCTTCCTGTCGTTCAGGATCCAGTCGATGAGCGTGGCCGCGGCGCAAACCACCTTCTGGGTCTATTCGGGCCTGGTCGGCCTGTCGCTGTCGACCATCTTCCTAGTCTACACCGGCGCCTCGATCACCCAGACCTTCTTCGCCACGGCGGCCGCCTTCGGCGCGCTGTCGCTCTACGGCTACACGACAAAGCGTGACCTTTCGGCCTTCGGCTCGTTCCTGGTCATGGGCGTCGTCGGCCTTGTGATCGCCATGCTGATCAACATCTTCCTGCAGTCGTCGGCGCTCGGCTTCGCTATCTCGGCGATCGGCGTGTTGATCTTCGCCGGCCTCACCGCCTACGACACGCAGACCATCAAGGAAATGTACTACGAAGGCGATCAGGCCGACGTTGCCGGCCGCAAGGCGATCATGGGCGCGTTGAGGCTATATCTCGACTTCATCAACCTGTTCATGTTCCTGCTGCAGTTCATGGGCGATCGCCGCTAGGCGGTCTTCCCATCAGGCAACTGGACCAGCTGATATCAAGAGGGCGGCCCAACGGCCGCCCTTTCCTTTTGTGCCGGCCTTTGCTGTCATGGAGGCACATGAATCGTCTGCATAATTCATGAGCACTATTTCCATCCGCGCGGCCATGGAAGGCGACCTCGGCCGAATCACCGAGATTTACGCCGATGCCGTGACGCATGGCACCGCGAGCTATGAGCTGGAGCCGCCCAGCCGCACTGAGATGGGTGCGCGCTTCGACAGCCTGACGGCGGGGGGCTTTCCCTATCTGGTGGCGGAACGAGATGGCGCGCTGCTCGGCTACGCCTATGCCGGCGCGTTCCGGCCGCGCCCGGCCTACCGCTTCATCGTAGAGGATTCCGTCTATGTCGCGCCTGATGCGAAGGGCCAGGGCGTCGGGCTGCTGCTGATGCAGGCGCTGATTGAAGCCTGCCGTATGGCGGGCTTTCGCCAGATCGTCGCGGTGATCGGTGACGGCCATGCAGACAGCGCCTCGGTGCGGCTGCATGAAAAGCTCGGCTTTCGCCATTCCGGTCGCCTGGAAGGCTCCGGCTACAAGCATGGGCGCTGGCTTGACACGGTGTTCATGCAGCTGTCGCTGAATGGCGGCGCAACGGTTCCGCCCGATCCGCATTCGCTGCCGGAGCGGAAGTTTCGTGAGAGCCTGAGGAGGGGAATTGAGGAGAACTGAAGAGAACTGAAGAATTGAGGATCCGAATAGCTGAGAACAAACCCTGCGGTATTTCGACCGTTACATCCTCTTTTTTCAATTCTTCAGCTCTTCAATTCCCCAATTTTCAATTAGGCCTGGACAATCTTCAGCTTAGCATCGAAGACGTTGAGCACGCGACCGAGTTCCTGGCCGCGCTTGAGGATTCGGCCGCCGGCGGCGATGACGGCGAAGGCGCCTTGCCGGCGCGCCAGTTTCGGATCCTTGACGATCTGGAACAGCGGCACTTCGCTGGCCCGGCGGAAGACTGAAAACACAGCCCGATCAGACAGATGATCGATGGCATAGTCGCGCCATTCGTTGGCGGCGACCATGCGTCCGTACAGCTTCAGGATCTCGTCGAGTTCACGCCGGTCGAAACGGACCGGCTGGTCGAGGCGTTCGCGTCGCGCCTCGTGCAGCGGGATCAATATTGCGGATGCGTCCCCATCCTCCGTCCCACCGCTGCGATCGGTCATCCCGCGATCCCTTTGAAAATGAATCTCGCTTGCAGAAGTTGGCGTGTTCGCCGTGGAATTGCAAGGCCCGGCTAACCATCCCGGGACCGCGCTGTTTTCGCAACGTCCAGTCACTTTTATAAAACGCGGTGTTTGAATTGGTGATGCCTCGCCACATTTCCGCCTTTTTTTATCCGCGCTCATGCCCCAATGTCCGACGAATTTACCGGCGTTGCCTGAGACGGTTCGGTCCGGCACCGGCTCGTAAACCCCAAGCCCCCCGCCCACGGGTCTGCGTCGGATCGAACCAACCTCGGACTTTCCTCAGGGAGAGACCGGGTGCGACGATCCCAAAGCCTAAATGACCGACGTCAGAAGCAAGCTGACGTCGGTTTTTTTGTTGGGCGGCGCCAGACACTTGTCGTCGTGATCCTTCACACCCCCCGCTCTGTCCTGCCGGACATCTCCCCGCAAGGGTGGAGATCAGATTCGCGTTTGCTTTCGCCAATCTCAAACGTGGGACAGGATGGCGGATGTGGCGAAGCTGCCAATCTCCCTCCTTGCGGGGGAGATGGCCGGCAGGCCAGAGGGGGGTGCTGTCCGCCGATATCAAAAGGTATGGACCAGCCTCTTAAGGCTTGTGAATAAACGCCGCGCCCAGAATAGGCCCCGGCAGGCCGTCCTTGCCGACCGACTGCAGCAGCACGGCGCAGCCGCCTTTCTTGGCGATCTCCGTCATCGGCAATTCGTAGCGCTGCGCCTTGCCGTGCCACATGCCGGCGGTCTGGATGCCGGTGACGGCGTTCCAGTAGGTCATGCTGCGGCCGGTGTTCTCGCCCTTGGCGATGGTCACCGTCTGCGGTGGTTCGAAATAGACGATGACGACATGGGCGTCGCTGGGGCCGCTACCGGCGTCGCCGGCATCGATCATGACGCGATCGCTGGTGCGGCTGACCTTGACGCTGACCCGCATGCCTTCACCGGATTTCTCCATGCGGGCAAGCGCGCCGTCGACCTCCTTGCGGCTGGCGCCGTTGACATGGCTGCGACCATTGATGACGGCTTGCGGCGTGTAGACGGAGCGGGTGCCGAAGGCGCGCATATAGTCATATTGCCGGTCAGTATTGTCCTTGCTGCTCAGCGTGTCCTGCCAGCCGAGATAGTCCCAGTAATTGACGTGGTAGGCGAGCGCGACGACGTTGTCCTTGGCCGCCAGCTCGGCAAAGAACGCGTCCGCCGGCGGGCAGGAATTGCAGCCCTGGCTGGTGAACAGCTCGACCACGCCCAAGGGCCTGTCAATCTGCGGTTTGTCGGTCTGGGTCGTTCCCGATTCCTCGGCGAACCCGGTCCCGGCAAGCGCCGAGAAGGCCAGCGCAAAAGCCGCAAGCCGCAGAGGGTGTCGAGGTGCCATGATCGTTCCGATTCCCGCCGGTGACGCCGGCCTTGTTCTGGTTGCCCAGATTTGTGGCAGAAGCGACAGTCAACGGGAAGTCACGTTGCGGTGAAATTTTTGCTGCCGCAACCATGGGTATGGCCATCACAGGGGGAGCACTTCACCGCCCGGTTCGATCGGGAGCATGGCATCAGGAGCGTGGGGCAGATCTTGCTGAGCCCAGCCGGTTTTTACTCCTGTCGTACAGGGCGGGGCTTCGATCGGGTCGGGCAATGCTTTGGAAAGACTGGGAGTAGGGAGTAGGGAGTAGGGAGTAGGGAGTAGGGAGTAGGGAGTGTCGTTCCCGCTACCGCCCAATCCCTACTGCCTAAGCCCTGGCGCTACGCGGCCAGATCGCGCAGCACGTATTGCAAAATGCCGCCATTCTTGAAGTAGTCGAGTTCGTCCAGCGTATCGATGCGGCAGATGATCGGCACGTTCTTCACGGTGCCGTCGCCATAAGTCACCTTGGCGATCATCGTCTGGCGTGGCTTGATAGTGCTTATGCCGTCGATCTCGACCAGCTCGTCACCCTTGAGGTTGAGCGAGGCCCATGAGGTGCCTTCCTCGAAGACGAAGGGGATGACGCCCATGCCGACCAGGTTGGAGCGATGGATGCGCTCGAAGGACTGGGCGATGACGGCACGGACACCGAGGAGATTCGTTCCTTTAGCTGCCCAGTCGCGCGAGGAGCCGTTGCCGTATTCGACGCCGGCGAAGATGACCAGCGGCACGCCTTCCTTTTTGTATCTCATCGCCGCGTCGTAGATCGATTCCTCTTCCTTCGACGGGTAGTGGATGGTGTAGCCGCCCTCGCGGCCGTTCTCGCCCAGCATGTGGTTGCGGATGCGGATGTTGGCGAAGGTGCCGCGCATCATCACCTCATGGTTGCCGCGCCTTGTGCCGTACTGGTTGAAGTCGGCAACGCCGACGCCATGGTCGGTGAGGTATTTGCCGGCCGGGGAAGCGGCCTTGATCGAACCCGCCGGTGAGATGTGATCGGTGGTGATCTTGTCGCCGAACAGGCCGAGCACGCGCGCGCCCTTGATGTCGCCGATCTTGCCGAAACCGGAGGTCATGCCGGCGAAATAGGGCGGGTTCTGCACATAGGTCGAGTTGTCGTCCCAGGCATAGGTCTGGCCTTCCGGCGCCTTGACGTTCTGCCAGTATTCGTCGCCCTTGAAGACGTCGGCATATTTGCGGGCGAACAGCTCACGTGTGACGTTCTTCTCGATGAACTCCTGGATCTCGGCCGAACTCGGCCAGATATCCCTGAGATAGACCGGCTTGCCGTCGCGGCCTTCGCCGAGTGGCTCGGTGGTCAGGTCCTTGGTGACGGTGCCGGCCAAAGCATGGGCTACCACCAGCGGCGGCGACGCCAGATAGTTCGCCTGCACGTCAGGCGAAACGCGGCCTTCGAAATTGCGGTTGCCGGAGAGCACCGCGGCGGCGATCAGGCCCTTATCGTTGATGGTCTTGGAGATCGGCGCTGGCAGCGGGCCCGAATTGCCGATGCAGGTGGTGCAGCCGAAACCAACCAGGTTGAAGCCGATCTGGTCGAGCTCCTTCTGCAGGCCGGACTTTTCCAGATATTCGGCGACCACCTGGCTGCCCGGCGCCAGCGAGGTCTTCACCCACGGCTTCTGCTTGAGGCCGAGCCGGTTGGCGTTGCGCGCCAAGAGGCCGGCGCCGATCAGCACACTCGGATTCGAGGTGTTGGTGCAGGACGTGATGGCGGCAATGACGACATCGCCATGGCCGAGATCATGGTCGGTGCCTTCGACGGCATAGCGCTTGTGGATTTCGGCAGCCTTCTTGTACTCGGTTTCCATCGCCTTGGCGAAGCCGGCCGGAATGCCTTCGAGCGGAACGCGGCCTTCGGGGCGCTTGGGACCTGCCATCGACGGCACGACGCTGTCGAGCTCGAGTTCGAGCAGGTCAGTGAAGACAGGGTCGGCCGAGCCGGCGTCACGCCACATGCCTTGCGCCTTGGAATAGGCCTCGACCAGGGCGATGCGGCTTTCCTCGCGGCCCGACATTGTGAGGTAGCGGATGGTCTCGCCGTCGACCGGGAAGAAGCCGCAGGTGGCGCCATACTCGGGCGCCATATTGCCGATGGTGGCGCGGTCGGCCAGCGTCATGTTGGACAGGCCCGGGCCGAAGAACTCGACGAACTTGCCGACGACGCCCTTCTTGCGCAGCATCTGGGTGACGGTCAGCACCAGGTCAGTGGCGGTGATGCCTTCCCTAAGTTTGCCGGTGAGGCGGAAGCCGATGACTTCGGGCAACAGCATGGAAACCGGCTGGCCGAGCATCGCCGCCTCGGCCTCGATGCCGCCGACGCCCCAGCCGAGCACGCCAAGGCCGTTGATCATGGTGGTGTGCGAATCGGTGCCGACGCAGGTGTCGGGATAAGCGGTGGTTTCGCCGTCTTCCGTGTAGGTCCAGACGACCTGACCGAGATATTCGAGGTTGACCTGATGGCAGATGCCGGTGCCGGGCGGCACGACGCGAAAATTGCGGAACGCCTGCTGGCCCCATTTCAGGAATTTATAGCGCTCTTCGTTGCGCTCATATTCGAGCTCGACATTCCTGGCAAAGGCCAGTGGCGTGCCGAATTCGTCGACGATGACGGAGTGGTCGATGACGAGGTCGACCGGCACCAGCGGATTGATCTTCTGCGGATCGCCGCCGAGCGCCTTGAGGCCGTCGCGCATGGCGGCCAAGTCGACCACCGCCGGGACGCCGGTGAAATCCTGCATCAGGACACGCGCGGGGCGATAGGCGATCTCGACGCCGGCGGTGCCCTTGTCGGTCAGCCAGCCGGCAACAGCCTGGATAGAGTCCTTGGTGACGGAGCGGCCGTCTTCATTGCGCAAAAGGTTTTCCAGCAGCACCTTCATCGAATAAGGCAGCTGGGCAATGCCGGTGAGGCCGTTCCTCTCGGCCTCGACCAGATTGTAATAGACATAGTCCGCGCCACCCACGGTGAGGGTGCGGCGGCAATTGAAACTGTCGAGGGATTTTGACACGTGCGGTCCGTCCTTGTCTGTTCAGCCTGAAAGGGAACGGACGCCGATGGGCATGCAATCACGCGCAAAGGTGCGGGTACGGCCATTTCCGCTGTCCGTTCCCAGCCAACCCGAGCCGTTCAAGGCGGCGCGTGCGCTGGTTCGGCGCAAATTCTGTTCCCGTGCCGACCGCTGGCACGGATGTCCCGCATATAGAGAATTTTCTGGAATAGTTCTAGACAGTTGCGGAGCAAATTTGTGCGATGCGGCAGCTATCGCGCGGTAAAGTTTTCGGGACGGGCAGGCATGCGGCTGATTGCCGAAAATCTGGGCGGCGAACGCGGCGGCGAGACGGTCTTTTCCGGCATAGGTTTTGCGCTCGACAAGGGCCAGGTGCTGGTCGTCACCGGGCCGAACGGCTCGGGCAAATCGACGCTGCTCAGGGTCATCGCCGGGCTGCTACCGAAGGCGCAAGGCGATGTGCGCATCGAGGGCGGCGAGAGGTTTCCGACGATCGCTTCGGCGGTCCACTATCTCGGCCACCTCAATGCAATGAAGACGGCGCTCAGCGTGGCGGAGAATCTGCGCTTCTGGCGCGATTTCAACGGCGACGGTCAGTCGGGTGTGTGGGAGGCGCTGGAGACGGTTGGTCTCGGCGGCATCGGCCATCTGCCTTTCGGATATTTGTCGACCGGGCAAAGGCGGCGGGCGGCGATTGCGAAATTGCTGGTCAGTCATAAGCCGCTGTGGCTGCTGGATGAGCCGACGGCTGGGCTGGACAAGGCCTCGGAGGCGCGGTTTGCGGGGCTGATGACGAGGCATTGCGCGGAGGGCGGGATTATTGTCGCGGCGACGCATTTGCCACTGGGATTGGATGGGGCGAAGGAATTGAGGATGGGAGCAATAGGGTGATGTCGGCATTCCCGCCCACCCCCCTCTGCCCTACCGGGCATCTCCCCCGCAGGGGGGGAGATCAGATGTCATGCCGGCTTTCGCCAATCACCGGCATTGAAAAAGAGGCGTCAGCAACGGAACTGCCAATCTCCCCCCTTGCGGGGGAGATGTCCGGGAGGACAGAGGGGGGTGTGAAGGAACGCCACCTTCGGCAAGATGGCGATCAAACCGCAGGCGCGGCTCGCCAATGCTAGCCCTCTTCCTGCGCGACGTCCGTCTCTCAATCCGTGCCGGGGGCGGGGCGCTCACCGGCGTCATCTTCTTCCTCGCCGTCATCGCCACCATCCCCTTCGGTGTCGGACCGGACCTGAAGCTGCTCGCCCGCATCGGTCCGGCGATCCTTTGGATCGGCGCTCTGCTCGCCTGCCTGCTCGGCCTCGACCGGCTGTTTCAGGCCGATCGCGAAGACGGTTCGCTCGATCTTCTGGTGCTGGGCAATGACCGCCACATGCTGGCGCTGACGGTGCTGGTGAAGTGCCTGGCGCACTGGATGGGCAGCGTTCTGCCGCTGGTGGTTGCGGCACCTCTGCTCGGCCTGTTCATGAACATGGAGCCGCTCAGCATCGGCGCCACCGCGCTCACGCTGCTGGTCGGCACGCCGGCCATCACTTTCATCGGCGCGGTCGGGGCGGCGGTGGCGGTGGCGCTGCCGCGCGGCGGGCTGCTGATCTCGGTGCTGGTGTTGCCGCTGACCATCCCGGTGCTGATCTTCGGGGTGTCGGCGAGCTACGGCGCGGTGGCCGATCCTGATCCGTTCCTGCAGCCCTTCCTCATTCTTGCCGCGCTGACGCTGTTTCTTGCCGTGCTGGGTCCGGTGGCGGCAGCACTGGCGCTGCGGCATGGAACGGATTGATATGACCGCTGCGGCGCGACGATCAATTGCGAAGCCCCAGCCGCAAAGCTAAGAAAGCCGCAAAGCTATGGGAAGGCCATGATCGAGCACGACGAAGTGACGGTGGAAGGGGAGCGAAGCGCATGAGTGCACACGCACTCTATGTCGCGGCCGCCTATGGCATCACGGTGATCGTGCTGGCCGGGCTGATCGGCTGGATCCTGCTCGACCAGCGGACCCGTAAGCGCGAACTGGCAGACCTCGAAGCGGCCGGCGTGCGGCGTCGCTCGGACAAAACCGGTACTGGGGCCAGCACTGGGGCCAGCAAGCCATGAGCACGGAAAGCGAAACGCCGGCGTCGCCGCGCCGCCGCCTGATCGTGCTGTTGCCGCTGCTGGTTTTTCTCGGCCTCGCCGGATTGTTCCTGTCGCAGCTTTTGTCGGGACGCGATGAGGCGGCAGTGCCGTCGGCGCTGATCGGCCTGCCGGCGCCGCAGACCAACCTGCCGGCGCTGGAAGGGTCAAACCTGCCCGGGCTGGATTCGAAAGCCTTCGCCGGCAAGGTAACGCTGGTCAACGTCTTTGCATCGTGGTGCGCGCCGTGCCGGGAAGAGCATCCGGTGCTCTTGCAGCTGTCGCAGGACAAGCGCTTCGTCATGGCCGCGCTAAACTACAAGGACCAAGCGCAAAACGCGCGCCGGTTCCTTGGTGATCTCGGCAATCCGTTCCAGGCGATAGGTGTCGACGAGGCCGGCCGCACGGCCATCGACTGGGGCGTCTACGGCGTGCCGGAAACCTTCGTCATCGGCAAGGACGGCAAGATTGCCTACAAGCATGTCGGGCCGCTGACAGGGGAGTCGGCGAGGGATGTTCTGTTGCCGCAGATTGAAAAGGCGCTCGCGGCACCGGGCTGACGTTGGCGCCATGCCCCCTCATCCTCCTCCCCGTGGGGGAGAAGAGGGAAGCATCGGCACAGGCTAGCTCCTCTCCCCGGGGGGAGAGGTCGGATTGCCCGAATTGCTCATGCAATTCGGTTTGGCAATCCGGGTGAGGGGGGCGGTGCCCCGCTGAGGTCTGAAATGCTCAGCCGTAGATCTGCCTGTGGACCTGGTAGAGCATTTCCGAGCGGTCGGCGCGCAGGTCGGCCAGATCGCGGCTCGTCAGGTTTTCGATTTCCGCGACGAGGCGGTTGTAGTGGCGGCGCTTGGCCATCGAGGAGCGCGCGCGGGAGAAGAGGTTGTCAAAAGCCATAGCAAGGGTCCTTTCGTGCCGCATATCAGCGGTGAATTTGTTCCTCCCTTGGTCGTTCGCAACATGACATAGGAATGGTGCGATGCAAAAAGAAGATGTTGCAATGCACCATTGCACAGGGCGCATAGCGGGTTAATACAGCGCTACAGCACCACAAACGGCCGGACAGGCTGGCGGGCCATGCCGGCCGGGCACCTTTTGTCTTACAAATTGCGCCTGCGCCACCTTGCCATCGCGCCCGCAGGCTGGCTTGATCCGCGCGTCACGTGATGCCCGGAGGAAATGCATGGCGACCGCAGACTATTACGAAATTCTCGATCCACGTTTCGCGCGGCTGTTCAACGGCAACGCCCAGGTGGAAAAGCTGTTTACCGGATGTCAGTGGGCGGAAGGACCGGCCTGGTTCGCCGCCGGCCGCTATGTCGTCTGGTCCGACATCCCCAACAACCGCATGCTGCGCTATGACGAGACCGACGGCAATGTCAGCGTCTTCCGTCAGCCCTCCGGCAATTCCAACGGCAACACCGTCGACCGCCAGGGCCGACTGGTGACGTGCGAGCATTCCGGCCGCCGCGTCAGCCGCACCGAGCATGACGGTTCCGTCACCACCATCGCGGCCGAATGGAAAGGCAAGCGGCTGAATTCGCCCAATGACGCGGTCGTGAAATCCGACGGCTCGATCTGGTTCACCGATCCGAGCTACGGCATCGACACCGACTATGAGGGCGACAAGGCCGAAAGCGAGATCGGCGCTTGCAATGTCTACCGGGTCGATCCTGATACGGGCGAGGTCGAGGCCGTCATCACCGACATGGTCCGGCCTAACGGGCTTGCCTTTTCACTGGATGAAAGCCAGCTCTATGTCGTCGACACCGGCCGCACCCATGGCGCGCAGAACCCCGCGCATATGCGGGTCTTCAACGTCGGCAAGCACGGCAAGAAGGTCTCGGGCGGGAAGGTGTTCGCTGACTGCACGGCCGGCCTATTCGACGGCTTCCGGCTCGACGAGGCCGGCCGCATCTGGACCAGTGCCGCCGACGGCATCCATTGCTACGATCCCGACGGCACGCTGATCGGCAAGGTCAAGGTGCCGGAAGTGACCGCAAATTGCGTGTTCGGCGGCAACAAGCTGAACTGCCTCTACATCGCCGGCACCACGTCGCTCTACATGGTGCGGCTGATGGTGAACGGGGCGAAGACGTATTGAGGTTGCTGGAAACGCTTCTCTGGCGCCCTTGATGGCGTTTCTGCGCATGTCCGCGGCGCCTGTTGCGCGGCGGCCGCCGGAACCGCCGCCAAGCGGTTCGCCGGAGCGGATTTCGAAGCCGCCCAGCGGCGGCGGTATCAGACACAATTCAAGGGAGGACGTCATGCCATTCGTCAACATCCGCATCGTCAAGGAAGTGATCGCCGCTGATCCCGCTGGCAAGAAGGCCGACATTGCCAAAAAGGTCACGGCGGCCATCATGGACGCCACCGGGCTTAGCAATGACGACGTCTGGGTGGTGTTCGAAGAGGTCAACGCGCGCGACTGGTATGTCGGTGTGACCGATGTCGAGACGTTGCGGAAGAGGTAGCACTGCGGCACGTTGGGCGCCGCACCCTTTCGTTCGTCATCCTAGGGTCTGCGCCGCGTCGCTTCGCTCCTTGCTCCGCCCTAGGATGACGAGGCAACGTTTGCGCGTATAAAACTCGCGAAAACCTGCACCGCTTCGCGCATGGCCCGCAGGTTCTCGTCCTCTCCCAGGATCGCTTCTATCTCCGGCGGTTTCTTGCCGAGCAAGGCAATCTCCAGAACCGCATTCTCACAAAGCGCGAACGACATGGTGCGCATGATCTCGGCCAGCGCGGCGCGGGCATAGAGCGAGCGCGCGGAGGCGTGGGCCAGCATGGCGGGCTTGCCGACGGCGGCGTCGCGCGAGACCAGCCAGTCGAGCGCGTTTTTCATGCCGCCGGGCACGCCATGGGCATATTCGGGGCAGGAGACGATGATGCCGTCGGCGCTGGTGACGGCCTCGATCAGCCGCATGGCCTCGGCCGGTGTGCGCTCGCCTTCGTCATCCGGGTTGAAGATCGGCAGCAGGCCGAGCCCGTCATAGACAGTTACGCGGCAATCCGAAGGCGCGTTCGCGGACAGCGCCGCCAGCAGCGCCGAATTGGTCGAGGCGGCGCGCAGGCTGCCGGAGATGGCGAGGAGTTCGATCACGGGGAAACAGGGCTAGGGAAACCGGCAAAGGACTGCAATGGCGAATCGTACGCGAAATTTACCACAGGGTCTTGCTGTAGGCCTCGTCCAGCGAGCGGTCGAAATCGTCGGCAGTTTCGGCATGCGCCATCTGATCGGACAGGATCTGACCGAGCGTCGGCAACGTCGCGCGGTCATGCCAGCTGTCCGGCTTCCACAATTCGGAGCGCATGAAGGCCTTGGCGCAGTGCATGTAAGCGGCCTTGACGCTCACCACGACGACGCTTTGCGGTTGCTTGCCGTCGACGGTGAGGCGCTCGCGCAAACCGGCATCGACGGTTATGCGGGCGTCGCCATTGATGCGCAGCGTCTCGTTCATGCCGGGGATGAGAAAAAGCAGCCCGACCGAAGGGTTGAGCAGGATGTTTTCCAGCGTGTCCAGCCGGTTGTTGCCGGGCCGGTCGGGAATGGCGATGGTCCTGTCGTCGAGGACAAGGGCAAAGCCCGGTCTGTCGCCTTTCGGCGTCACGTCGGCATTGCCGGCGCCGTCGGAAGAACCGATCAGCACGAAAGGGCTCTTGCCGATGAAAGAGCGGCAGTGGCCGTCGAGCGCCCTGAGTTCCTTGCGCATCGAGGTGTCGGTCGGCCGCGGCGTCTTGTAGATCGTCCTCAGTTCATCGCGCGTGGTGACGAATTCCATGGCCGTCTCCGTTTATTCTGACGCAATTCCGGACGGCTTCACACTTTTCCTGGAATTGCTCTACTTGCCGGCTTCTTCCACCTTCTCGGCCTTATCCTCGATCGAATGGTGCAGGATCAGCGGCATCTGGCTGAAGGTGAACAACAGGGTGATCGGCATGATGCCCCAGACCTTGAAGGTAACCCAGAAGTCGGTGGAAAAATTCCGCCACACCACTTCATTGGCAAGAGCCAGGAACAGGAAGAACAGGCCCCAGCGGAAAGTCAGCTTGCGCCAGCCTTCGGCATCGAGGCGAAAGGCCGAATCGAAGACATAGCCGAGCAGCGATCGGCCGAAATACAGACCGCCGAGCAGCACGCCGCCGAACAGGGTGTTGACGATGGTCGGCTTCATCTTGATGAACACGTCGTCCTGCAGATAGAGCGTCAGCGCGCCGAAGATGAAGACGACGACGCCCGAGACCATCGGCATGATCGGCAAGGTGCGCAGCAGCAGCCAGGAGGCGATCAGCGCGATCGCCGTCGCCGCCATGAAAAGGCCGGTGGCGACGAAGATCGGCCCGCCGAATTCGGCCAGGACAGGAAATTTCTGCACCAGCCAGGCGCCGCGTGCATTGGCGAAGAAGAACACCATCAGCGGCCCGAGTTCCAGCACCAGCTTGAGCAGCGGATTGACGCTTTCTTTCTTCTTTCGCGGATCGGACGGGTCGCGTTCGAGGATGGGTGAGTTCATGACTTCCTTCTGACGCATGATCTTGTCCAAAAAGCCGTCAGCTCTTCGGGATCATTGCCTGTTACGCTACGCCGGCGATCGCCCTGGCGAATTCGCCGGCCGAGAATGGTTCGAGGTCGTCGACCTGTTCGCCGACGCCGATGAAGTAGACCGGCAGTTTGTGCTTTGCCGCGATCGCGACCAGAATACCGCCGCGCGCCGTGCCGTCCAGCTTGGTCATCACCAGGCCGTTGACGCCGGCGACATTGCGGAAGATCTCGACCTGATTGAGCGCATTCTGGCCGGTGGTGGCGTCGACCGTCTGCAGCACGGTATGCGGCGCTTCCGGATCGAGCTTGCCCAGCACGCGCACGATCTTTTCCAGCTCCGCCATCAGTTCGGTCTTGTTTTGCAGCCGGCCGGCGGTGTCGATGATCAGCACGTCGGAGCCGGCCTCCTTGGCGCGTTCGAAAGCGTTGTAGGCCAGGCCGGCGGCATCCGCGCCTATCTTCGAGGCGATGACCGGCGACTTCGTCCTCTCGCCCCAGATCTTCAGCTGCTCGATGGCTGCAGCGCGAAAGGTATCGCCGGCGGCCAGCATCACCGACAGGCCACCATCGGTAAGTTTGGCGGCGAGCTTGCCGATGGTCGTGGTCTTGCCGGTGCCGTTGACGCCGACCACCAGAATGACATGCGGCTTGTGCGACAGGTCGAGCTCCAGCGGCATGGCGACATGGGCCAGCACCTTCTCCACCTCGGCCGCCATGATGGTGCGGACATCCGCGTCGGAGACATCCTTGCCATAGCGGCTGGCGGCGAGCGCATCGGTGACGCGCAAGGCTGTTTCCATGCCGAGATCGGCGCGGATCAGCACGTCTTCGAGGTCCTGTAGCGTCTCTTCGTCGAGCTTTCGCTTGGTGAAAACGCCGGCAATGTTGCCGGTGAGTTCTTTCGAGGAGCGGGCAAGCCCGTCGCGCATGCGCTGGAACCAGGAGCGTCGCGGCGCCAGTTCGGGCGCCTTTTGCGGCTCGGCTTTCTGCTCGACCTTTTTGGTGACGGTGACTTTGCCGGGAGCTGGTTTTGACTGTGGCGAAGGTTGCGGGGCCGGCGCGGGCGCTAGCTCGGCAACGATGGTCTTGGCTTCGACCGGCGCGGGTACAGCTTCAACCGACGTGCGCTTTACCTCCCCCTTGATGGGGGAGGTCCCAAGCGAAGGCTGGGGGTGGGGGTGATTTGCGCTGGCGTCGGCGCCATCACCCCACCCCGCCGCTTCGCGTCGACCCTCCCCATCGAGGGGAGGGTGGGGCGCCTCGTCCTTCTCCCCGTGGCTATACGGGGAGAAGGTGCCGGCAGGAGGGGCGGCGCTGACCTCTGAGGTAGGCTGTGCGGGAGGCGCGGACGGTTGCGGCACTTCGACCGGGGCGGCCGGTTCTGCTGGAGTCTCGGCAGGCGTCGGCACTTCGACGGGAGCGGGCTCCAGCTGCGATTCCGGACGCGATGGTTCGATCTCCGGCTCGGCCGGCGCCGGCGGCACTTCTTGGGGCTGCGGCTCGGGAGCCGGCTCCGGAACGGCTGGCGGCGCAGGAACTTCTTCCGGTGCAGGCGGCTCGGGTATCTCCGGCTCAGGCTGCGGTTCTTCTACCGGCGCGGGCTCCGGCAACGGTTCCGGCTCGGATGGGACGACCGGTTCCGGCGCGGGCGGGATGGTCGGCGCGGGTTCGGGCTTCGGTTCTTCTGGCGCCGACTGCGGCGCAGGCTTTACCTCCCCCTCGATGGGGGAGGCCCCAAGCGAAGCTTGGGGGTGAGTGGCGCCGGCGTCGGCGCTCTCGCCCCTCCCCGCCACTTCGTGGCGACCCTCCCCATCGAGGGGAGGGTGGGGCGTCGGCGGCTCGGGCTCCTCGCGCTTCAAGAACTCCGGAACGACCTGTTCGGCCGCCGGCTTCAGCGCCTCAAGCGCATCCCACTTGATCGGCGGCAGGGGAGCGGTTTCGTCGATGCGCTCCTCGACGACTTCCTTCTTGCCGAACGAAAATATGTTCTTGAAAAAACCGGCCATGCTTCAATCGTCTCAGGCGGCGCAGGCAGTGAGGGGCGAGGCTATCAGGCGCGCCCCATCATGGCCGGTGATGTCTGCCTCGACGATCTCGCCCGGCGCGCCTGTGCCGAGCGCGGCAAGCGTGAACCCTTCGGTACGGCCGAGGCCGTCGCGCTCGATAAGGATCGTTTGGCGCGTTCCCGGGAGCGACGACAGATGGCGGCGATACGCAGCCTCACCAGCGGCGCGCAGCTGGGCCGCGCGCTGCTTGACCAATTCGCGGCGGACCTGCGGCATGCGCGCGGCGGGCGTGCCTTCGCGCGGCGAAAACGGGAAGACATGCAGGTGCGTCAGCCCACATTCCTCGACGATCTTTATCGAATTCTGAAACATTTCCTCGGTCTCGGTCGGGAAGCCGGCGATGATGTCGGCGCCGAAGACGATTTCGGGGCGCAGCTTGCGCACATCCTCGCAGAAGCGGATCGACTGGTCACGCAAATGCCTGCGCTTCATGCGCTTCAAGATCATGTCGTCGCCCGACTGAAGCGACAGATGCAGATGCGGCATCAGCCTGGGCTCGGTGGCGATGGCGTCCAGCAGATCGTCGTCGGCCTCGATCGAATCGATGGAGGACAGCCGCAGCCGCCTCACATCAGGCACCTGCTTCAGGATGGTCTTCACCAGCTTTCCCAGCTTCGGCGCGCCCGGCAGGTCGGCGCCGAAAGAGGTCATGTCGACGCCGGTCAGCACGATCTCGGCGTAGCCGTTGCCGGCGAGACGCTTGACCTGCTCGACAACCGCGCCCATCGGCACCGAGCGTGAGTTGCCGCGGCCATAGGGGATGATGCAGAAGGTGCAGCGATGGTCGCAGCCGTTCTGCACCTGGACGAAAGCACGTGCCCGGCCCTCAATGGCGTCGACCATGTGGCCGGCGGTCTCGCGCACCGAGAAAATGTCGTTGACGCGCGCCTTCTCGCTGTCGTTGACGCCGAAATCCGGCAGCGCGCGGTAGGAGTTGGCCTTCAGCTTCTCTTCGTTGCCAAGCACGAGGTCGACCTCGTCCATGGCGGCAAAATTCTGCGGTTCGGTTTGCGCGGCGCAGCCGGTGACGATGATGCGCGCCGCCGGATTTTCGCGGCGGGCCTTTCTGATCGACTGCCTGGCCTGGCGCACCGCTTCGGCGGTGACGGCGCAGGTGTTGAAGATAATGGCGCCGCCTTTGAGCGCGCCGAGACCTGCGCTTTCGGCCTCGCGGCGCATCACTTCGGATTCATAGGTGTTGAGACGGCAGCCAAAGGTGACGACGTCTATGCCTTGGGAGTTGGGGCCCTTGGTATCGGCAAGTGCAGACATCAGGCCGCGCTTTCGGTGTCGCGGGCCCAGGTGCCGGTCGACGGATCGAAATTGCCGGAAAACTCCCATTCGGCAGCGCCGGTCAGGATGACGTGGTCGTCGTCGCGCCATTCCACATGCAGCGAGCCGCCGCCGGGCGTCATCAGCGTAACGCTGCGGCCGGTGCGCCGGGTGCGGGCAGCGGCGACGACGGAAGCGCAAGCGGCCGAGCCGCAAGCCCTGGTCAGGCCGGCGCCGCGCTCCCAGGTGCGGATGATCATCGTCTCCGGCGACGTTACCTGGGCGATGGTGATGTTGGCGCGCTCGGGGAAGATCGGATGGTTTTCGAGCAGCGGGCCGAAACGCTCGAGTTCGTAGGACCAGACATCGTTGTCGACCCAGAAGATAGCGTGAGGGTTGCCCATCGAGAGAGCCGAAGGCGAATGCAGCACCGGCGCGTCGATGGGGCCGATCTGCAACTCGATCATGCGGGTGTCGCGGAATTCCTCGGCCAGCGGAATGTCCTGCCAGCCAAAGCGCGGAGTGCCCATGTCGACCGAGATGGTGCCGTCGGCATGTTCGACGGCGTTGAGGATGCCGGCGCGGGTCTCGAAGGTGAAAGTCTTCTGGCCGGTTTCGGCGGCCAGCGCCTGGACGACACAGCGCATGCCGTTGCCGCAGGCCTGCGCGCCCGAGCCGTCGGAATTCAAAATGTCGATGTAAAAGGCGGTGCCCGGCGTGCGCGAATCGTGGATCGCCATGATCTGGTCGAACCTGGTCGCCGCATCGGCGTTCAGCGCGACAGCCGACGCCGCCGTGACCCTATCGGCACGGCCACGCATGTCGGCGACGATGATTTCGTTGCCGATGCCGTTCATCTTGGCGAAGGGGGCAGTGCCTGCCATGATCTGAGGTAATTCCTGTACGTTTCGCCGCTATATGGCGGAAACGGGCGGGAATTACCAGTGTGGGCTGCGTCTAGGTTACCGCGAAAACGCCGAGCACGATCAGCAGGAAGATGACGAGAACGATGCCGATCAGCACGCGCGCGCCGGTGGCGGCGGCACCGGCCAGCGCCGGCATGCCGAGCAGGCTGGCGGCGGCAGCAACGATGAGAAGAATGATGATCCATTTGATCATGGACAATGCCTCGCAAATTGACTGCAGCGGCCTAAGAACGCATCTGCCGCGCTCTGGTTCCCTCTTGCCGCGAGGCTCTCTCCGACTGGGCGCGCTATTCGGCAATCTCGAAGTCGGTCGTGAAAGGCGCCGTCTTTTGCGAGTTCTCGTCATGCATGAGGAAATCCGCTCGGTATTTGCCGGGGGGAACGCCATCCAGGGAGACGTTTAATTTGAAGAACATCTCTCGGTTATGCGAGCGCGAGGCGAGCTGGACCCGGCCAAGCTTTTCGACGGTTCCCAGCTTCTCGCCCGACTGGGAAAGCACGGTAAGGTCAACGTAAAGCGCGATCTGGTTGTTGCCGAGCCCATCCGAGCCGTAGCCGTAACCGACCGGCTCCATATAAAGCACAATCTCTTCGCCCGGCTTGTAGACATGGTTCGGGCGCTCGGCGTAGGCGCCGAACCCGCTGGCCGACAAGATATGCTTCACATTTTGCACGCCAAGCGGCATCGCTTGCCACAGAGCGTCCTCGGCGCTGCGGAATTTGTCCAGCGCGCCGGCGCCATCACCCGCCTGCAGTGCCTTTTCGGCTTCAGCGGCGCGATCGGTGATTTCACCCGCGAAAGCGGCCGGCGTCGAAATTACCAGCGCGATCAAAACTGCCAAGATTGATTTCATCTGTTCCCCCTGTTGCGATAGACCATCGGCTAAAATGGCAGTGCCGTAAGCGGCCAAATGCAGACTCCAGCCGCGCTCGATCTCGGGAACGTCCCAAACCTCGCCCGGACGCAAGGCGCGAAACCGCTCACGCGCCAGGCCTTGCGCCTCAAGCGCTTCAGTCAGTTTTGCGCCGGCAGTTGCGCTCGACCGCCGATGCGCCGACCTGCTGCGGGCTCCGGTGCCGCTTTCGCAACCAATGTACCGGTTGGAACCGCGCTAGAGCGAAGACATGCCTTTTGTCCGCCAGCCATTTTGCGACAAATTTACAACAATTCGTGGTGCAAACCCTATTTTAACCATATCGGGTTGAAATTTCGCCACCTTCTCCATCTTGGTGAGGGGTGAGATTGTGCGGACGGCTTCCCCCCAGCCGGATCCGACGGAGGTTGGAATGATTTTTTCGAGAAGCGGGCTGATGGCCGTATCGCTGGCAGCGCTCGTTGCGAGCGGCTGTTCGACCTCGCGTTTTTCATCGATGGATGACCAGCAGCCCGCCCCGCTGCAGCCCGCGCCCGCCGGCACGGTGAGCGGAAGCCAACTGCCGCCCCCGGCAGCGCCGGGCACCACCGACCCATCGCAATTCCCGACCGCGCCGGCAGGCGCGCAGGTCGCCTCGCTGCCGCCGGACGGATCGGCGCCGGCCGGAGCCTCCGACCTTACCGCTGCGAGCGTTGCCGGCGTTTGGAACGCCAGCGTGTCCGGACAGAGCTGCAAGGTGGCGACGCCGCAGACCAAATTCGGCGCCGGCTTCCGCGCCGGGCCGCTGCATTGCCCGCCGCCCATCGACGGCATCAAATCGTGGAACGTCGCCGGCAAGCAGCTGACGCTCTATGACGAGAATGGCGGCACGCTGGCGCGGCTCTATTCCTCGGGCGGTTCGAAATTCGACGGCCAGACTACCAACGGCTTGCCGATATCGCTTACAAGATAGGCTGCCTATCCCTAGACAGCGACGTGACCGATGCATCTGCGTGACGGCCTCCAGACCCATGCGACCGTCAGGCAGCGCTACGACCATCTGGTCGCAACCGGCGCCATCGAGCGCGATGCGGCGCAGGAGCGCATCGCCGCCGCGCTCGACCGGCTGACAGACGAGATCTCGGTCAAGCGGCTGGCGCACAAGTCGAGCGCGCTCGGCTGGCTGTTTGCCCGCAAGCGCGAGACGCGCGAGGTCGTCAAGGGCCTCTACATTCATGGCGGCGTCGGTCGCGGCAAGACCATGCTGATGGATATGTTCTTCGAGCTGTTGCCGGTCAGGCGCAAGCGCCGCGTTCATTTCAACGACTTCATGGCCGATGTGCAGGACCGCATCCAGAAGCACCGGCAGGCGCGCAAGAACGGCGACGTCAAGGAGGACGACCCGATCCCGCCGGTCGCGCTTCAGCTTGCCGAACAGGCCTGGGTGCTGTGCTTCGATGAGTTTTCGGTCACCGACATTGCCGATGCGATGGTCCTGTCGCGGCTGTTTTCGGCGCTGTTCGCCAATGGCGTGGTTCTGGTCGCCACCTCGAATGTCGCGCCGCAAGACCTTTATCGCGACGGGCTGAACCGCCAACTCTTCCTGCCCTTCATCAGCATTCTCGAGCGCCACGCCCATGTGCTGACGCTCGATGCCGACAAGGACTACCGGCTGGAAAAGCTCGCCCGCACGCCTGTCTATGTCACGCCGGGGGATGCCGAAGCCGATCGTATGCTCGACGAAGCCTGGCAGGCGATGACGCACGGGGCGGCAACGGCCGAGACCGCGCTGACCCTCAAGGGGCGGCAGGTGAGAATACCGGCTGCTTTCGGCAATGCGGCGCGGTTTTCCTTCGCCGATCTCTGCGAAAAGCCGCTCGGCGCGCGCGATTTCCTGGCGATTGCCGGCCGCTTCTCGACCGTCTTCATCGATCACGTGCCGGTGCTGGGCGAAGGCAAGCGCAACGAGGCCAAGCGCTTCATCCTCCTGATAGACACGCTCTACGATCATCACACGCGGCTGGTGGTAAGCGCCGATGCCTCGCCCCCTGAGCTCTATACGGCCAGGCGCGGCAACGAGGTGTTCGAATTCGAGCGCACGGCCTCGCGGCTGATCGAAATGCAGAGCCGGGATTGGCTGGAGGACTGGGCGGAACGGCAAAAGGCGAAGGCGGAAGTGCAGGTCTGAGGGTTCGAAGAGGTCATTATGTAGTGATCCTTCGCGCCCCCCTCTGTCCTGCCGGACATCTCCCCCACACGGGGGAGATTGGCGGTTTCGGCGCTCCGCTCATTCCTGCGGCCATTGGAGATTGGCGAAAGGTCGCGTGACGTCCGATCTCCCCCCTCGTGGGGGAGATGCCTGGCAAGGCAGAGGGGGGCGCTGTCCCGCCGACGCCTAAAGGTCATACGCATACATTACAAACGCCTCCGCCTGCCCATGCTCCTCCCTGCGTTTTTCATAAAGCCCGCGCGATGGAACATTGTCCGGCTCGGTTCCAACACAGGCTTCGCCGCAACCTTTGCTCGCGGCCGAGCGCGAACATCGCGTCGAGCATTTTTCGCGCGATGCCTTGGCGCTGGTAGGCGGGTGAGACGCCGACTTCGTCGATGTAGAGTCCGTTGACCTTGTCGGGATGGCGGTGGATGATTGTGGGGCATTGGTCGACGACGCCGCTGGCCAATGCCACGATCATGAGATGACCTGATGATGAGGCGAGGTAGGCAGCAAGCCTGTCTGCCCGGACCGGCTCGTCGAACACGTCCTCGGCGATGCGCTTCACAAGGGCGTCATCGCCTGGATATAGTCTTCTGATTTCCATGCTCATTGTGTAAAATCTCCCAAGATGGCCTACAAACTTTGACGTTTACGTAAGTCCCAATGTTTCTAACCGATTGAAATCATTCACTCGAAAATAACCGATTGAATATATTTTCCACCGGGGCTACTGGATGCGGCGAAATCTAGCTGAGACCATAGCATTCCGGCCTCTTCCTCGACGCCGTCAACAGATCGCCAGGGATTTTGGGCGCCGTCACAGACAAAGGGAAAATTTCCTCACATGGCACGCAACAAGATAGCGCTCATCGGCTCCGGCATGATCGGCGGCACGCTCGCTCACATGATCGGCCTCAAGGACCTCGGCGACGTGGTGCTGTTCGATATTGCCGAGGGCATTCCGCAAGGCAAGGGGCTCGATATCGCGCAGTCGTCGCCGGTCGACGGTTTTGATTCCCGGCTGACCGGCGTCAATGATTATGCCGGCATCGAGGGCGCCGACGTTTGCATCGTCACCGCGGGCGTGCCGCGCAAGCCAGGCATGAGCCGCGACGATCTGCTGGGCATCAACCTCAAGGTCATGGAACAGGTCGGCGCCGGGCTGAAGAAATATGCACCCAAGGCCTTCGTCATCTGCATCACCAACCCGCTCGACGCCATGGTCTGGGCGCTGCAGAAGTTTTCCGGCCTGCCCAAGACCCATGTCGTCGGCATGGCCGGCGTGCTCGACAGCGCGCGCTTCCGCTATTTCCTAGCCGAGGAATTCAAGGTCTCGGTCGAGGACGTTACCGCCTTCGTGCTCGGCGGCCACGGCGATTCCATGGTGCCGATGATCCGCTACTCCACTGTGTCAGGCATTCCGTTGCCCGATCTCATCAAGATGGGCTGGACCTCGAAGGAAAAGCTCGACCAGATCGTCCAGCGCACCCGCGACGGCGGCGCCGAGATCGTCGGTCTGCTCAAGACCGGCTCGGCCTTCTACGCGCCAGCCGCCTCGGCGATCTCGATGGCCGAATCCTACCTCAAGGACAAGAAGCGCGTGCTGCCTTGCGCGGCGCATCTCTCGGGCCAGTATGGCGTCAAGGGCACCTATGTCGGCGTTCCCGTTGTGATCGGCGCCGGCGGCGTCGAGCGCATCATCGAGATCGACCTCAACAAGGCCGAGCAGAAGATGTTCGACGCCTCGGTGGCGACGGTGCAGGGCCTGACCGAGGCCTGCGTCAAGATCGCCCCGCACCTCGCCTCGAAGTGATCCCCCCAAGCAGCCGATCCGGAGACCATCCAGATGAACATCCATGAATATCAGGGCAAGGCGCTGCTGAAGAGCTTTGGCGCGCCGGTGGCCGAGGGCGTGCCGGTGTTCAAGGCAAGCGAGGCGGAAGCCGCGGCACAAGCGCTGCCCGGTCCGCTCTATGTGGTGAAGAGCCAGATCCATGCCGGCGGCCGCGGCAAGGGCAAGTTCAAGGAACTGTCGCCCGACGCCAAGGGGGGCGTGCGGCTGGCGAAGTCGGTGGCCGACGTCGTCGCCAACGCCAATGAGATGCTCGGCCACACGCTGGTCACCAAGCAGACCGGCCCGGCCGGCAAGGAGGTCAACCGCCTTTATATCGAGGACGGCGCCGACATCGATCGCGAGCTTTATCTGTCGATCCTGGTCGACCGCTCGGTCGGCCGCATCGCTTTCGTCGTCTCGACCGAGGGCGGCATGGACATTGAAGGCGTCGCCCACGACACGCCGGAAAAGATCATCACCCGCGCCATCGACCCGCTGGCCGGCGTGACGACCATCGACGTCGACATATTGGTGGAAGCGCTGGGCCTCACCGGCGATGCCGCCAAGGATGCCGGCACGCTGTTCCCGATCCTCTACAAGGCCTTTGTCGAGAAGGACATGAGCCTGCTCGAGGTCAACCCGCTGATCGTGATGAAAAACGGCCGCCTGCGCGTGCTGGACGCCAAGGTGTCGTTCGACAACAACGCGCTGTTTCGCCACCCCGAACTGATGGAATTGCGCGACACCACCGAAGAGGACGAGAAGGAGATCGAGGCGTCGAAATACGACCTCGCCTATGTCGCGCTCGACGGCAATATCGGCTGCATGGTCAATGGCGCCGGCCTCGCGATGGCGACGATGGACATCATCAAGCTCTACGGCGCCGAGCCCGCCAACTTCCTCGATGTCGGCGGCGGCGCGTCGAAGGAGAAGGTGACGGCGGCGTTCAAGATCATCACTCGGGATCCGGCGGTCAAAGGCATCTTGATCAACATCTTCGGCGGCATCATGAAGTGCGACATCATTGCCGAGGGCGTGATTGCCGCGGTCAAGGAAGTCGGCCTGGAAGTGCCGCTGGTGGTGCGCCTCGAAGGCACCAATGCCGAACTCGGCAAGAAGATCATCAACGACAGCGGCCTCAACGTGGTGTCGGCGGACGATCTCGACGACGCAGCCAAGAAGATCGTGGCGGCGGTGAAGGGCTGAGGAACTAGGAGCGCGCTAGGTGGCTGGCTTCCCCCTCCACTGGGAAGAAGAGGTACAAAGTCTTGATCTATTACCTGACCACTGCCCGTATTCCATCGAAGAAATCGAACAGTACCTTTGGCGGTGCCACTATCACTGGATGCTGGACGAAAAATCGATGCACTACAAAGTGCGGGGTGTCGTCGCAGAGCAGATAGAGAATGGGCGGCGTTTCTGGCTTTATCAGGCATCAGATGAGATTGGACGTGAGTGGTACGTTGTTGTTGGAACAGGAAAAAGCCCGCTCAAATCTACGATGAAAATGCGGGGCTGGATGTATGGCAAAGAGAATGTTCTCGGACATCCGCCTGATCGTTTCTTGAGAGACGAGATTGATGAGCAGCACATTGCAGACGCCAAATGACGAAAAAGGAATGAACCTGTGCCTCCGCGCAAGATAAACCTCGTCGAGGCGGCGGATGCGAAGATCAGCAAGGTCTTCGATCCGCATATTGCCGGCGACGTCAATGACAGCCAGGCGAAGGTTGCCAAGTTCGGCGAGACCTTCGACTGGCATGCGCATGAGCATGAGGACGAAGCCTTCCTCGTCCTGCGCGGGCGCATCGCCATCGATTTCCGCGACGGTCCGGTCGAGCTCGGCGAGGGCGATTTCATCGTCGTGCCGCGCGGCGTCGAGCACCGGCCGCGGTCGCTGACCGCCGAGCCGGTGGTGCTGATGTTCGAACCGGCAACGACGCTCAACACCGGCAACGCCAAGAGCGACCTCACCGTCTCCGACCTGAAGCGGCTCTGATCATGAACGCCTTCTCGCTCTCGGCCGATCACCAGCGCCTGCAGGCGCTGGTCGGCGCGTGGCGCGGCGAGGAAGAGGTGGCGGAAACGCAGTGGGCCGATGGCGGACCGGCGACGTCGGACGTGCTGGCAGAGGCACAGTTCGGCGGACTGTTCGTGGTCCAGCGCTATCGCCAGCGCCGCGACGGCACGGTCTCGTTCGGCTCGCACAGCGTGTTCGGCTTCGATCAGCCAAACAGGCTCTTCACCATGCACCAGTTCGACTCCATGGGTTTTGTGCCGGCCTCGCCGGCCACAGGAACGTGGAACGGCGATGAGCTGGTTCTGGAGCGGTCGTCGCCGCGTGGCTCAGCGCGCGTGACGTATATTTTCGACAATGCCGATGCCTACCGGATGCGACTGCATTTCAAACCTGCCGGCAGCGACAGCTGGCAAGACATGGTGAGCGGCGTCTACCGGCGCGTCTCGCCTTCCCCGATCAACGGCTTTTAGAAAAGGGCTCCGATGTCCATTCTCATCGACAAGAACACCAAGGTGCTGGTTCAGGGCCTGACCGGCAAGACCGGCACGTTCCACACCGAGCAGGCCTTGGCCTATCACGGCACCAAGATGGTCGGCGGCATCCATCCCAAGAAGGGTGGCGAGACCTGGACCGGCGCCAAGGGCGAAAACCTGCCGATCTTCGCTTCCGTTGCCGAGGGCAAGGAAAAGACCGGCGCCAATGCCTCGGTTGTCTATGTGCCGCCGGCGGGCGCCGCCGAAGCCATCCTCGAAGCCATCGAAGCCGAGATCCCGCTGATCGTCTGCATCACCGAAGGCATTCCGGTGATGGACATGGTCAGGGTCAAGGCGCGGCTCGACCGCTCGACCTCGCGGCTGATCGGCCCGAACTGCCCCGGCGTGCTCACCCCCGACGAATGCAAGATCGGTATCATGCCCGGCAACATCTTCCGCAAGGGCTCGGTCGGCGTTGTTTCGCGCTCGGGAACGCTTACCTATGAGGCAGTGTTCCAGACCACCAATGTCGGCCTCGGCCAGACCACCGCCGTCGGTATCGGCGGCGACCCCGTAAAAGGCACCGAGTTCATCGACATGCTCGAAATGTTCCTTGCCGACGACGAGACCAAGTCGATCATCATGATCGGCGAGATCGGCGGTTCGGCCGAGGAAGACGCCGCGCAGTTCCTCAAGGACGAGGCCAAGCGCGGCCGCAGGAAACCGATGGCGGGCTTCATCGCCGGGCGCACTGCGCCGGCCGGTCGCACCATGGGCCATGCGGGCGCGGTCATCTCCGGCGGCAAGGGCGGCGCGGAAGACAAGATCGCGGCGATGGAATCGGCCGGCATCAAGGTATCGCCATCGCCGGCGCGTCTGGGCACGACCCTGGTCGAGGCGATCAAAGGCTAAGTGAGTAGCGAGTAGTGAATAGCGAATAGGGAAAAGAGAGTAACGGCGCGACCCGGAAAAAATCCCTACTCGCTATTCGCTATTCGCTACTCACTATTCGCTTTTGAAAAGGAGACGGAGCCAGGCTCCGCAGACAAAAATGGCAAGACAAGATCAGGCCAACGACCAATTTTCGCTCACCTCTTTCCTGTATGGCGGCAATGCCGACTATATCGACGCGTTGTATGCCTCCTATGAGGATGATCCAGAGTCAGTAAACCCCGAATGGCAGGATTTCTTCGCCGGGCTGAACGACGACGCCGGCGATGTGCGCAAGAACGCCAAGGGCGCTTCCTGGGCAAAGCCGTCCTGGCCGCTGCAGGCCAATGGCGAACTGGTGTCGGCGCTGGACGGCAATTGGGGCATCGTCGAGAAGCATCTGGAAAAGAAGGTCAAGGACAAGGCGGTCACCAATGGCGTCGTGCTATCGGATGCCGACGTGCATCAGGCGACGCGCGATTCGGTGCGCGCCATCATGATGATCCGCGCCTTCCGCATGCGCGGCCATCTGCACGCCAATCTCGACCCGCTCGGCATCGCCAAGCCGCTTGAGGACTATAACGAGCTGTCGCCGGAAAATTACGGTTTTACCGCAGCCGACTACGACCGGCCGATCTTCCTCGACAATGTGCTCGGCCTCGAATTCGGCACCATCCGGCAGATGCTGGAGATCCTGACCCGCACCTATTGCTCGACGCTAGGTGTCGAGTTCATGCACATTTCCGATCCCGAGGAGAAGGCCTGGATCCAGGCGCGCATCGAGGGTGCCGACAAGGAGATTTCCTTCACCGCTACGGGAAAAAAAGCGATCCTGCAGAAGCTGGTCGAGGCCGAAGGCTTCGAGCAGTTCATCGATGTCAAGTACAAGGGTACCAAGCGCTTCGGCCTCGATGGTAGCGAAGGCCTGATCCCGGCGCTGGAGCAGATCATCAAGCGCGGCGGCCAGCTCGGCATGAAGGAGATTGTGCTCGGCATGGCGCATCGCGGCCGGCTGAACGTGCTGTCCCAGGTGATGGCCAAGCCGCACCGCGCCATCTTCCACGAGTTCAAGGGCGGCTCGGCCGCTCCTGACGAGGTCGAGGGCTCGGGCGACGTCAAGTACCATCTCGGCGCCTCGTCGGACCGCGAATTCGACGGCAACAAGGTGCATCTGTCGCTGACCGCCAATCCCTCGCATCTGGAAATCGTCGATCCGGTTGTGATGGGCAAGGCGCGCGCCAAGCAGGACTATCTGTTCGGCCGCAGCCGCGAGGAGATCGTGCCGCTGGAAGAGCGCGCCAAGGTGCTGCCGCTGCTTCTGCATGGCGATGCCGCCTTTGCCGGCCAAGGTGTGATTGCCGAAATCCTCGGCCTGTCGGGGTTGCGCGGCCACCGCGTCGCCGGCACGCTGCATTTCATCATCAACAACCAGATCGGCTTCACCACCAATCCGCGCTTCTCGCGCTCGTCGCCCTATCCGTCCGACGTCGCCAAGATGATCGAGGCGCCGATCTTCCACGTCAATGGCGACGACCCGGAAGCGGTGGTGCATGCCACCAAGGTGGCGATCGAATTTCGCATGAAGTTCCACAAGCCGGTGGTGGTGGACATGTTCTGCTATCGCCGCTTCGGCCACAATGAGGGCGACGAGCCAGCCTTCACCCAGCCGATCATGTACGCCAACATCCGCAACCACAAGACGACGGTGCAGATCTATGGCGAGCGGCTGATCGCCGAGGGCCACATCAGCCAGGCCGAACTCGACAAGATGAAGGCCGACTGGCGCGCCCATCTGGAATCCGAATGGGAAGTCGGCCAGCACTACAAGCCTAACAAGGCCGACTGGCTGGACGGTGCCTGGTCCGGCCTGCGCACCGCCGACAACCAGGACGAACAGCGCCGCGGGAAAACCGCGGTGCCGGTCAAGGTGCTGAAGGACATCGGCAAGAAACTGACCGAGGTGCCGAAGGGTTTCGAGGCGCACAAGACCATCATCCGCTTCCTCGAAAACCGCCGCCAGGCGATCGACTCCGGCGAAGGCATCGACTGGTCGACGGCCGAGGCGCTGGCCTTCGGCGCCATCCTGCTCGACGGCAATCCGATCCGGCTCTCCGGCCAGGATTCAGAACGGGGCACCTTCTCGCAGCGCCATTCCGTGCTCTACGACCAGAAGGACGAGACCCGCTACATCCCGCTCAACAATCTGTCGGCGGCACAGGCCGGCTACGAAGTCATCAACTCGATGCTGTCGGAAGAGGCGGTGCTTGGCTTCGAATATGGCTACAGCCTGGCCGAGCCGAAGGCGCTGACGCTCTGGGAAGCGCAGTTCGGCGATTTCGCCAACGGCGCCCAGGTGGTGTTCGACCAGTTCATCTCGTCGGGCGAGCGCAAGTGGCTCAGAATGTCAGGCCTGGTATGCCTGCTGCCGCATGGCTATGAAGGCCAGGGTCCGGAGCATTCTTCGGCCCGGCTCGAGCGCTTTCTGCAGCTTTGCGCCGAAGACAATATGCAAGTCGCCAACTGCACCACGCCGGCCAACTACTTCCACATATTGCGCCGGCAGCTGAAGCGCGACTTCCGCAAGCCGCTGATCCTGATGACGCCGAAATCGCTGCTGCGCCACAAGCGGGCAGTGTCGACGCTGCCGGAGATTTCGGGCGAAAGCTCGTTCCACCGGCTTTTGTGGGACGATGCCCAGCTGCTGCAGAACCAGACGATCAAGCTCACCAAGGATTCCAAGATCCGCCGCGTCGTGCTGTGCTCGGGCAAGGTCTATTACGACCTGTACGAGGAACGCGAGAAGCGCGGCATCAACGACATCTATCTCTTGCGCGTCGAACAGCTCTATCCGTTCCCGGCCAAGGCGCTGATCACCGAACTGTCGCGCTTCCGCAATGCCGAGATGGTGTGGTGCCAGGAGGAACCCAAGAATATGGGCGCCTGGTCGTTCATCGATCCGTATCTGGAATGGGTGCTGGCTCATATCGACGCCAAGCACCAGCGGGTGCGCTATACCGGACGTCCTGCGGCGGCATCGCCGGCGACCGGCTTGATGTCGAAGCATTTGGCGCAGCTCGCCGCCCTGCTCGAAGACGCGCTCGGCGAATAGAACAAACCCGGCGAATAGAACAGACAGAGAAGAAACGGAACAGGCACAATGGCTACCGAAATCCGCGTTCCCACTCTCGGCGAATCCGTCACCGAGGCGACCATCGGCAAGTGGTTCAAGAAGGTCGGCGATGCCATTGCCGTCGACGAGCCGCTGGTCGAGCTCGAAACCGACAAGGTGACGGTGGAGGTGCCTGCTGCCGCCGCCGGCACGCTGGGCGAGATCACCGCCAAGGAAGGCGAGACCGTTGGCGTCGGCGCGTTGCTGGGTTCGATCTCGGCAGGCGTCGCCACGGCCGCCCCGGCGTCCAAGCAGGAGACCAAGCCGCAAGCGGTGTCGCAGGCTTCGAGCCCGGACGCAGCGCACACGACCAGGCAGGCTGCGGCTGAGACCGCCAAGATAGCCGGCGACGCCGGGCCGGTCGAGCCGCGCACCATGCCGCCGGCGCCAGCTGCCGCGAAGCTGATCGCCGAGAACAATCTGTCGGTCGACCAGGTTTCCGGGTCGGGCAAGCGCGGCCAGGTGCTGAAGGGCGATGTGCTCGACGCGATTTCCAAGGGCGCGCCGTCGCAGCCGGCCGAAATTCCGAAGGCCGCACCGGCTCCGGTCGCTGTGCGTGCGCCGTCTTCGGGCGACGATGCGTCGCGCGAGGAGCGCGTGCGCATGACCAAGCTGCGCCAGACCATTGCGCGCCGGCTGAAGGAAGCGCAGTCGACCGCCGCCATGCTGACCACCTTCAACGAGGTCGACATGTCGGCGGTGATGGCGCTCAGGACCAAGTACAAGGACATCTTCGAGAAGAAGCATGGCGTGAAGCTCGGCTTCATGGGCTTCTTCACCAAGGCGGTTACGCACGCATTGAAGGAAATCCCCTCGGTCAATGCCGAGATCGACGGCACCGACATCATCTTCAAGAACTATGCCCATATCGGCGTTGCCGTCGGCACCGAAAAGGGTCTCGTCGTGCCAGTGGTGCGCAATGCCGACCAAATGTCGATTGCCGAGATCGAGAAGGATATCGGCCGGCTGGGCATCGCCGCGCGTGACGGCAAGCTCTCGGTCGCCGACATGCAAGGCGGCACGTTCACGATCTCCAACGGCGGCGTCTACGGCTCGCTGATGTCGACGCCGATCCTCAATGCGCCGCAGTCCGGGATTTTGGGCATGCACAAGATCCAGGACCGGCCGGTCGTGGTCGGCGGCCAGATCGTGATCCGGCCGATGATGTACTTGGCGCTGAGCTACGATCACCGTATCGTCGACGGCAAGGAAGCCGTGACCTTCCTGGTCCGCGTCAAGGATAGCCTGGAGGATCCCGAACGGCTGGTGCTTGATTTGTGATCGGAGCTGATCCGTCATGAGCGGCTGGCTGGCGCGGTTTGGGTTCAAGCTCGGTCGAGTAGCGGGTAGCGTATTGAGGCGTTCCCGGCCGGCGGCTTCCGCCGCCATCTCTCCGCCGGCCACATCGACTGAATGGGATTCGGCGCCGGCGAGCAGCAATCTCGGTGTCTTCGCTCTCAGCGAAGCCGAAATGGCGGAGCGGAAGATCATCGTCACCGCGATCGGTGAGCTTGAGCTACCGACCGGCGAAATCATCGCTTGCGATCCACTGATTACCGGGCTGGAACGGCCTGTGTTTAGCCGTAAGGTCAGGCCGGGATGCTATCCAGTCACGTTGCTTGAGGCGCAAGGCCGTGTTGCTGCAGCGGTATTGCGGTTTGGCACTGGCTTGCCGGTGCGGTGGGAGTTGGCTGCCTTCGTCCGCGACGTCGGCACATCGTCCTGGAAGTCTGGATTTATTGTCGATGATAATGTTGCTTCGTTCATGGACAAGTCGGTTCTGACGCTGATGTCCGAGCAGGAGGAACTCGACAGCTATCTTGCTGACGTTGCATGCTCGTTCGACAAGTTCCGCATGGATAATCCGGTTGATGGAAATCCGCTTAATATAGCCATGTTCGACACTGGCTTCGGTGATGGGAACTATTATTCCTTCTGGGGACTGGATGCGGCCGGCGAGCCGCTGGTCTTGATGACCGATTTCGAGGTGCTCGAAAACGCCGACGGCCGCGAGAGCAGCCCGAGCAATTCATGACAAACATCGCTTCGCCAATGATCGGATTTATGGCCGGGCTGGCTGTTCTCGCAGCGGGTTACGAGGCGCATGCCGCCTGCCCGCTGGCGCTTGCTGTCTATGGCGATGCCGAAAGCGAGGCCGGCATTGACCGGTGACGAGCTTGCCGGCTGCACGGTGTGGCAGGGTGTCGTCTACAGCGCCGACGATAAGGGCAACATCGCGCTCCTGGCGGCGGAAGGCACGGACGCGCCGCAGAGCCTGATCTTCCCCGATCTGGGTCCATCGTTGCAGATGTCGTCCGCCTTTGGCTCCATCGGTTTTTCGAAACTGCCGTGGGATGTGTTTTTGCTGAAAGGTTGCCAGGAATGAGCGCGGCGAAGAAAGTTCTTCTGGTCACCGGCGGCGGCCGCGGCATTGGTGCGGCCACTTGCCGGCTTGCGGCGAAGGCCGGCTACCGCGTCGCGGTCAACTATGCCGCAAACGAGGCCGCGGCCCAGGCGCTGGTCGCCGAGATCGAGGCCGGTGGCGGTGAAGCGATAGCGGTCAAGGGCGATGTCGGCGTCGAGGCTGACATCGTCGCCGTGTTCGAAGCCGTCGATAGCGCCTATGGCCGGCTCGACGCCCTGGTCAACAATGCCGGAATCGTCGACGTCAAGGCGCGCGTCGACGAGATGAGCCTGGCGCGGCTGGAGCGCATGATGCGCATCAACGTCATAGGCTCGTTCCTGTGCGCGCGCGAAGCGGTCAAACGCATGTCGAGCAAGCATGGCGGCCAGGGCGGCGCCATCGTCAACATCTCGTCGGCGGCGTCGCTACACGGCTCGGCCGGCGAATATGTCGACTATGCCGCGTCCAAGGCGGCGATCGACACGTTCACGCTCGGCCTGGCGCGCGAAGTCGCGACCGAAGGCGTGCGGGTCAATGCGATACGGCCGGGCATTATCGACACCGAGATCCATGCTTCGGGCGGCCAGCCGGACCGGGTCGAGCGGTTCCGCGACATGCTGCCAATGAAACGAGCCGGCACGGCCGATGAAGTCGCGTATGCCGTTCTCTATCTTTTGTCGGATGAAGCGTCCTACACGACGGGCGCAATCCTGAATGTAAGCGGCGGCCGCTGAGCCCCAAGCTAAGGGAAACGAACATGGCTTATGATGTCGTTATCATCGGGTCGGGACCGGGCGGCTATGTCTGCGCCATCAAGGCGGCACAGCTCGGGCTCAAGGTCGCGGTGGTCGAGAAGAACGCCACTTTCGGTGGCACCTGCCTGAACATCGGCTGCATCCCATCCAAGGCGCTGCTTTATGCCTCGGAGATGTTCGCCGAGGCCGGCCATTCCTTCGATGCGCTGGGCGTCGAGATACCGGCGCCGAAACTCAATCTGAAGAAGATGATGGCGCACAAGGACGCGACCGTTTCGGCCAACGTCAATGGCGTCGCCTTCCTGTTCAAGAAAAACAAGATCGATAGTTTCCGTGGCACCGGGAAGGTGGTTGCGGCCGGCAAGGTGTCGGTGACGGCCGAGGACGGCAAGGTCGAGGAGATCGAGACGAAAAATATCGTTATTGCCACGGGCTCCGATGTCGCCGGCATTCCCGGCGTCAAGGTCGACATAGACGAGAAGGTGATCGTGTCGTCGACCGGCGCGCTGTCGCTGGAGAAGGTGCCGGGACATCTGGTGGTTGTCGGCGGTGGGGTCATCGGTCTGGAGCTCGGCTCGGTATGGGCACGGCTCGGCGCCAAGGTCACCGTGGTCGAATTCCTCGACGCCATCCTGGGCGGCATGGACGGCGAGGTCTCCAAGCAGTTCCAGCGCCTGCTTTCCAAGCAGGGTTTCGAGTTCAAGCTCGGCGCCAAGGTGACAGGGGTGACCAAGGCCAAAAAGGGCGCCGCCGTTACCTTCGAGCCGGTCAAGGGTGGTGCGGCCGAGACCATCGAGGCCGACGCGGTGCTGATCTCGACCGGACGCCGGGCCTATTCCGACAGCCTCGGGTTGAAAGAAGCCGGCGTCGAGGTCGACGAGCGCGGCCGGGTCAAGACCGACGGGCATCTCAGGACCAACGTGGCCGGCATCTACGCCATTGGCGACGTCATCGCCGGGCCGATGCTGGCGCACAAGGCCGAGGATGAAGGCGTGGCGGTGGCCGAGACCATTGCCGGCCAGGCCGGCCACGTGAATTACGACGTCATTCCGAGCGTCGTCTACACCAGCCCGGAAATCGCTTCGGTCGGCAAGACAGAGGAAGAGCTGAGGAAGGCCGGCATCGACTACAAGATGGGCAAATTCCCGTTCACCGCCAACGGCCGCGCGCGCGCCATGCTGCACACAGACGGCTTCGTGAAGATCCTCGCCGACAAAGCCAGCGACCGCGTGCTCGGCGTCCACATTGTCGGCTTCGGCGCCGGCGAGATGATCCATGAGGCGGCGGTGCTGATGGAGTTCGGCGGCTCTTCCGAAGACCTCGCCCGCACCTGCCACGCGCATCCGACAATGTCGGAAGCGGTGAAGGAAGCAGCGCTGGCGACGTTCTTCAAGCCGATCCATATTTAAGGAAACGCTGGAGGGACAGCACCCCCCCCCCTCTGGCCTGCCGGCAATCTCCCCCTCAAGCAAGGGGGGAGATTGGACTTCACCGCCGCGTCGCGAGCTTTCAAGTTTCTCACGTTTCTAACCTGGCACTGTTCGTGAACTGCCGATCTCCCCTCTCGAGGGGGAGATGTCCGGCAGGACAGAGGGGGCGGTGAAGAATCGCGACGCTCGCCGATAGGTGCCCCAAACAAAACGGCCCGCCTTTCAGCAGGCCGTTCTTGGCTGGAACAAGATGCCAGATCAGTTGGCCAGATTACGGGCTCGGCGCCGGAGCAGGCGCGGGTGCCGGAGCTGGCGCAGGAGCCGGTGCGGGCGCAGGGGCTGGTGCGGGAGCCGGTTCGGCGGGCTTCATCGGCTCAGCCGGTGCAGGTGCGGGCGCCGGTGTGCTGGCTGCCGGCGGCTCTGCGGGCGCAGGATGTTCGCCGCTTCTGCCGAAAACATAGTACGCGACAATCGCAAGGATGACGACGACCAGCGCAATCAGCCAGCCGCTGCCACCACCCGACCTGGGCGCTGGATCGTTAGGGTTCGCCATAAAAGTGTCCTCCGTGGATGAAAAGCATCAATCAACACCCCTCAACGCGCAACCGTTGAACGGGTTCATACTAGGCCTTCAAATTGACGAACGCAGGAAAATTCTGATTCGCAACCGCTTGTTGGCCTGTATTTCCCCCGCAAAATCAATCACGAACGAGGTAGAACGAGCTTAGCTGGCCTTTTCCGCCAAAAATAGGGCCAACCGCCTCCGCTTTGCGAATCAGTTGCGCACCGCACAGAGCCGGGCTTACGTGATTCGGTATTCAAGACGGGCGCTGCTCAGTCGACGGCGGTGACGGTATAGCCGGCCTTGCGAAAATCCTCGACCAGGCCTTCGGGGCCGGGAAGATGCATGGCACCGACGGCCATGAAGGCATTGCCCTTGGCCAGGATCGGTGTGGCATGGTCGGCCATGACCTTGTTGCGGCCGGTGATCATCGTCCGGTCGAATTCGGCGTAACCTGCGTCGTCTTCGTCGGGCGAGATCGAACGCAACAGCGGCCAGAAGGTGCCGGTGTCGCCGCGCTGGTAAAGCACGATCATGGTTTCGTTGATGTCGTTTATCTTGTCGCCGAGCTTCAGGGTCTCGACCAGCCCCTTGATGTGGAACGCAAGCGGCAGCGAGGCCATGGCGCGCAGCTGGCTGGCTGCGGTCTCCAACCCTTCCACCGGCTTGCCATTAGCCTTGGCGTCCTGCGCCAGCTTGACGTCGAGAACCGGTGCGCCGCCTGCCTGACGGGCGACCTCACAGACCGGCAGCGCGACCATGGCCGACAGCAGCCACGGCTTCATCTTGGAGACGCTCGCCGGCGGAATGCCGCGCGCATCGAGCCCTTTGTTCACCACCGCCGCATCCTCCGGCGACAACAGCGACGACAACGTCGTGTTGTCGGTGAACATCATCAGCTCGGGTTCCTTGAGCATGGCCTCCATCATCTTCTGCTTGTCGAGCACGTCGGTGGTCTCGATGATGATGGTGCCGGCAGCGTCATAGGCTTTCCTGGCTGCCGGCGGCAGAGTGGTCACGCGCGGGTCGGTCATGTGCATGGTGCCGAACAGGAAGGACGGCTTTTCGCCTGATTTCTCCAACTTCCACAACAGGCCCTTGCCGTTCAGCGTTGCTGCTGCTTCCGTCTCGATCCTGGCATAGGCGGCGGGGTCTTCCTTCTGCAGGGCCGATAGCAGATCGGCGCCGGCGCAGGCCGGGGCTTCGGCGTGCGACCTGCCCATGGCAAGCAGCAGTGCGACGAGAAAAGACAGGCAAAACACGGCGTTGAGCGCGACGAGCAGCTTCAGCGACACAAGGGCCGCGCGATCGGCAATGGCAAGGGCGCGTTTCATGGTGCGGTTCTAGGACTGAAAAGCGGCGAAACGGTTAACCGGCGTGGGGAAATTGTCCTGGACTTATACAGTGGTCACGCGCGGGGATGCGCGGATTCGTAAATCTCGAGCAGCCTTGCCGTTTCGACGCCGGTATAGACCTGCGTCGTCGACAGGCTGGCGTGGCCGAGCAGTTCCTGGATGGTGCGCAGGTCGCCGCCGCGCCCGAGCAGATGGGTGGCGAAGGAATGGCGCAACGCGTGCGGCGTCGCGGTGTCGGGCAGGTTCAGCGCCGAGCGCAGCCTGGCCATGTCGCGCTGGACGATGGCCGGGTTGAGCGGCCCGCCGCGGGCGCCGCGAAACAGCAGGCCCTTGGGGTCGAGATGATAGGGGCAAAGTTTTCGGTATTCGGCGATTGCCCTGAGCGCCACCGGCAGCACTGGCACCAGCCGTGTCTTGCCACCCTTGCCGGTGACGCGCAGCACGGTGTCGGCTTCCGATGCCAGGTCGGCGGCGCTGAGGCCCAGCGCTTCGGAAATGCGCAGGCCCGATCCATAAAGCAGCGTCAGCACGGCGGCGTTGCGGGCAGCGATCCAAGGCTCTTCAGCCAGCCGGCAGTCCACCGACACGACATGTTTGGCATCGCTGGCGGTCAGCGGCTTGGGCAGCGATTTCGGCTGGCGCGGCGCGCGCAACGCCGCGGCACCGGCGGCATTGGCGAGACCCCGCCGCTCGAGAAACCGCAGCAGCGAGCGGATGCCGGCGAGGCCGCGTCCGAGCGTGCGGGCGCCGGCGCCGGCGTTGCGCCGCGCGGCAAGAAAGCCGCGCAGATCGGCCGGGCGCAGAGTGGCGATGTCGGAAAGACCAGGCGAGCCGCCGCAATGCCCTGTGAGGAAATGCAGGAACTGGCGCGTGTCGCGCTCATAGGCTTCGACGGTCGCCGGCGACAGCCGGCGCTCGCGCGCCAGCATCTTCAGCCAGCTTTCGCGCGCTGCCTGGAGGTCGGGTTTTGCCGGGATGAGAAATTCCTGCATGCCGCCATTGTCAGGCAGCCGGGTTAGGAAGCGGTGAAGAACCTGTCATTGAAATGACGCCGGTAGGGCGTTAGAGCAGGGCAAAGGATATCAGCCATGTCGAAGCCCCAGAACCCCGTGCAAATGGCCGTGATCGGCGCCGCCCACGGCATCAAGGGCGAATTGCGGGTGAAGACTTTCACTGGCGAGCCGATGGCGCTGGCCGATTATGGGCCGCTCTATGCCAAGGACGGCCGCGCCTTCCAGATCATCGACATCAGGCCCGCCAACACCGTCGTGGTGGTGCGCTTCAAGGGCATTGCCGACCGCAACGCCGCCGAGGCGCTGGCCGGAACCGAGCTGTTCGTCGACCGCTCGATGCTGCCCGACGATGGCGAGGAGGACGAATTCTACCACGCCGATCTCGTCGGACTTGAAGTCCGCGACGATAAGGGCGCGGTCATCGGCAAGGTGGTGGCGGTGCATAATTTCGGCGGCGGCGACATTCTCGACGTTACCCTCGGCGGGCGCAAAGGCGTGCTGATCCCGTTCACCCAGGCCGCCGTGCCTCAGGTTTCGATCGCCGAAGGTTTTCTCCGCGTCGACCCGGCAGCCGCCGGCCTTGTCGAGGATGAGGATGGCGACGCGCCGCGCGAAGAAGATTTCGACGCGAAGGGCCGACCGCGCGGGCCGCGCGAAGCCGGAGGCAACCGGTGACGTTCAAGGCGTCGGTGCTGACGCTCTATCCCGAGATGTTTCCGGGCGGGCTAGGCCTGTCGCTGGCCGGACGGGCGCTCGAAGTCGGGACATGGTCGCTGGAAGCTATCCAGATCCGCGACTTCGCCAGCGATCGCCATCACACCGTCGACGACACGCCGGCCGGCGGTGGCGCCGGCATGGTGATGCGCGCCGATGTGCTGGCCAAGGCGATCGACCACACGTCGCCGGCGGGCGATCCGCGGCCGCGTTTGCTGATGAGCCCGCGTGGAAAGCCGCTGACGCAGGCGCACGTGCGCGAACTGGCTGGCGGGCCAGGCGCCCTCATCGTTTGCGGCCGGTTCGAGGGCGTCGACCAGCGGCTGATCGAGGCGCGTGGACTGGAAGAGGTCTCCATCGGCGATTTCATCCTGTCGGGCGGCGAGCCGGCGGCGCTCGTACTGCTCGACGCCGTTGTGCGGCTGTTGCCCGGCGTCATGGGCAATGCGGTGTCGGGCGAGGAAGAAAGTTTCGAGAACGGCCTGCTCGAACACCCGCATTACACGCGGCCACAGGAGTTCGAAGGCCGCCCCATCCCCGACGTGCTGGTCTCCGGTAATCACAAGAAGATCGCCGCGTGGCGGCGCGCCGAGTCCGAGAAGCTGACCAGGGAGCGCCGGCCGGATTTGCTCGCCGCTCAGCCCTTGGCAAAGTAGTAGACGGCGAGAAACAGGCCGACGGCGATGACGAAGCCGCGTACTGCGTTTTGCGGCACGCGCTTGGCGATCCAGACGCCGGCATAGCCGCCGAGCGCGCCGCCGGGGATCATGACGATTGCCTGCGGCCAGGCAACAACGCCGCCGGAAACGAAGACCAGTATGGCAACGGCGGCGATGACCACGGCCAGCATGTTCTTCAGCGCGTTCAGCCGGTGATAGTCGCCGGATTGCGTCAGGCCGAGCGTCGCCAGCATCATGACGCCCATGCCGGCGCCGAAGAAGCCGCCATAGATGGCGGTGGCGAACTGCGCCAGCGAACCGGTCAGAGAGCCGACCGTGGCTTCATGCCCAGGCTTCGGCGTTGGTTTGAGCCACGGCCCGGCGGCGAACAAGGCGGTTGCGGCCAGCAGCAGCCACGGCACGAGGGCGCGGAACGACGGATTTGAGAGCGCCAGCAGGATGAGCGCACCAGCCAGCGCGCCCAAAGCCGAGATCAGGCAAAGCAGCAGCGCGCCGCGCCAGAAATGCTTGATGTCGGTCCAGTAAGCCAGCGTCGAGGTGATGTAACCGGGAAACTGCGTCACCGAGGAGGTGGCGTTGGCGACGATCGGCGGCAGGCCGGCCAGCGTCATGGCGCCGAAGGTTATGAAGGTGCCGCCGCCGGCAACGGCGTTGACGGCGCCTGACAGAAAACCCGCGAGGAAGAGCAGGACTGCGTCGAAAACAGACATTGTGAGGCCGCCGGACAAGTGTGCTGCTCCCGGATTAGGAAGCTTGAAGGGCCGGCGCAACCCTGCACTGGACGATTGCGTGGTGGCATGCGACCAAAAAAGACAGGGCCAAGGCGTGACAAGTCAGTGAAATAGCTGTATGTGCCCGCCCGTACTGGCGAGAAAAATCTCCCGGACCCGTCAACAATGACGGTGTAGTCGCCCCTGCCCAATGTTTCGAAGACAAGATGTCTCGGGGACAAAGGGCATAGCCGAGCGGTCAATGGAACTGCAAGGCGAGTGTCGGACGCTCTGACTGTCGGAAGAACAAGAAGTGGACTATTGAGATGGATATCATCCGTCAGCTCGAGGCCGAACAGGCCGCCAAGATCGAAGCCAAGCGCAAGCTTCCCGAGTTTCAGCCCGGCGACACCGTGCGCGTCCAGGTCCGCGTGACCGAAGGCACCCGCACCCGCGTCCAGGCCTATGAGGGCGTCGTCATCGCCCGCGCCGGCGCCGGCTTCCAGGAAAATTTCACCGTCCGCAAGATCTCCTACGGCGAAGGCGTCGAGCGCGTTTTCCCGGTCTACTCGCCGATGGTCGAAGGCGTCGAGATCGTGCGCCGCGGCAAGGTGCGCCGCGCCAAGCTCTATTATTTGCGCGACCGTCGCGGCAAGTCGGCCCGTATTTCGGAAAACACCGGCGTGCGCGCCCGCAAGCTCAACGATGAGGAACGCGACGCGCTGAACGCCGAGAAGGCCCGCATCGAAGCCGAGAAGGTTGCCGCTGCCCAGGCGCTGGCCGCCGAGACGGCCGCCAAGGAAGCTGCCGAGAAGAAGGCCGTCGACGAAGCCGCCAAGGCCGCCGACGAGGCTGCAAAGGCGGCGGAAGCGACCCCGGCCGAATAAACCTGGTCCAAGGATTTTGAAAAGGCGGCTTCGGCCGCCTTTTTTCGTTTCACCAGACTGTGAACGATTGCCGGCCGAGAGTTTGGCCATGGCTGTTGACCCGAATTATCTTGTACACTAAATGATAGTTTACAAATAAAATGGAGAACTGACATGGCACTCTACACCACACAGGCTCGCGTCACCGGCGGCCGCGCCGGCCACGGCGAGACCAGCGACGGCCTGCTGAAGGTCGACCTCGCTTTGCCGAAGGAGCTCGGCGGACAGGGTGGCGCCACCAATCCCGAGCAGCTGTTCGCGGTCGGCTATGCCGCCTGCTTCGAAAGCGCCATCCGCTTCGTCGCGCGCAAGCAGAAGCTGCCGCTGGACGATGCGGCGGTGAGCGCCACCGTCAGCCTGCTTCCCAATGGTGAAGGCTTCAAACTTGGTGTCGCACTGGCCGCCGAGACCAAAGGCCTTGATCAGGCGGCGGCGGAAGCGCTTGTATCGGCCGCGCATCAGATTTGCCCCTATTCCAATGCGATCAAAGGCAATGTCGAGGTGGCGCTTTCGACCGTGGCGCTTCCGGCAAAGGCAGCATGACGACGAAGACCGAAACCAGGGCCAGCGAAGTCCCGGCGGACACCGCCGGGAGGATCGCCGTTCCGCGCCTCGACCAGCAGCTCTGTTTCGCGCTCTATTCGGCGAGCGGGCTGATGACCAAGCTCTATCGGCCGCTGCTTGACCCGCTCGGCCTGACCTATCCGCAATATTTGGCGATGCTGGCGCTGTGGCAGCATGCGCCGAGCACGGTCGGCGAACTCGGCGAGGCGCTGGGGCTGGATTCGGCGACATTGACGCCTCTGCTCAAGCGGATGGAAGCGGCTGGTCTCGTCACCCGCCGTCGCGATCCGGCCGACGAGCGCCGCGTGCTGGTCGAACCGACTGCCAAGGGCCAGGCGCTGCGCGCCCACATCAAGGACGTATCCGCAGGCCTTGCCTGCGCCATGCCGCTGGAAGTCGAGGAGCTGAAGTCGCTGCACCAGACCTTGACCGGATTTGTCGCCAAGCTGCGTGAGGCTACGTCACCATCCTGATCCGTCATCTGACGGGTTCCCGTGTCCAGGAGGGGCCTGGTTTGCCGGCGGCGCAATCACGGAATAAATTCCGACCACGGGGCGTTCTAAAACCGCGTTGGTTGAAGGCATTGGAATCCGCTTTCACCGGACGCTGAGCACCGGACCAGCTTGCAAGCCGTCTGCGGACGGCTAAAGTCGCGCCTGGATTTTCATGCGAGCCCGGCTGCAAGCGGGCTTCTCATCCTGGAGCGTGTCATGACCAAATCGAAGCTGCTGCTGGCCGCCCTCGCGGCCTGTTTCCTCGCGCCCGTCGCTGCATGGGCGGCCGATGCGCTGCCCGATCTCGGCGGCAAGAAGGTCGTGGTGGTGACGGAAAACGCCTATCCGCCGCTGCAGTTCATCGACGCCAAGACCGGCAAGCAGATCGGCTGGGAGTATGACGCGATGGACGAAATCGCCAAGCGGCTGAACTTCAAGGTGGAGTACCAGAACACCTCCTGGGACGCGATGATCCAGGCGGTTTCCGACAACCAGTACAACATTGGCATGACCGGCATCACCATCAAGGACGACCGAAAGGAGAAGGTCGATTTCTCCGACCCCTATATGCGTTCGGAGCAGTTCATGCTGGTGCGCGCCGATGAAAGCCGCTTCACCGACGCCAAGACCTTCGCCGCCTTCAAGGACGGGTTGATCGGCGCGCAGGCCGGAACGACGCCGTTCTACACCGCCGTCTACAGCGTGCTCGACGGCAATGAGCAGAACCCGCGCATCAAGCAGTTCGAGACCTTCGGCGCTTCGGTGCAGGCACTGAAATCCGGCGACGTCGATGTCGTCCTGACCGACGGCACCGCCGGCAAAGGCTATGTCGATGCCTCCGGCGGCAAGCTCAAGCTGATCGGCGGCCCGCTCGGCACCGAGGATTTTGGCTTCATCTTCCCGAAGGGCTCGGACCTGGTGAAGCCGGTCAACGCGGCGATCGCGGCGCTGAAGGCCGACGGCACGATCGAGGCGCTGAACAAGAAGTGGTTTCTCGACTACAAGATGGGGCAGTAGGCCGTCTTGGTGCGACGGCCGCTGAAGCTGCCGATCTCCCCCCTTGCGGGGGAGATGCCCGGCAGGGCAGAGGGGGGTGTGAAGGATCGCCTCCCTTTTGTTTTAAGCTTTTCCAAAGAGGCCAAAGGTTGTGACTGTAACCGTTTGGCAGGTTGGAGGGACAGCACCCCCCTCTGTCCTGCCGGACATCTCCCCCGCAAGGGGGGAGATCGGCAGATCTTGCGAGCGCAGCTGTTCACCAGCGTTGGGCATTGATGCTCGCCTCAACCCCAAAATCCGATTTTCCCTGGTGGCTTGCCGCTGCGATCGCGCTCGCCATCGTGGCTGCGCTCTGCATTGCCGCCAGCGATCTATACGCCCAGGTTTTTGCCACCGTCGCCAAAGGCATCGGCATCACCATTCTTGTCACCGTGGTCGCCTTCGCGCTGGCTTCCGCCGTCGGTCTCGGCATTGCGCTGATGGCGTTGTCGGGGTCGCGTTGGCTCAGGCAGATCGCTCGTTTCTATGTCGAGATCATCCGCGGCGTGCCGATCCTGGTGCTGTTGTTCTGGATCGCCTTCGCCGGCGCGCCGGCCTTCGTGGCTGCGTGGAATGCGCTGACCGCGCCGCTGCAAAACGCCGGCTATCTCGGCGAGCTTTTGGTGCGCGACGTGTCGCTGTTGTGGCGTGCAATCATGGCGCTGACCATCGGTTATTCCGCCTTCATCTCCGAGGTCTTCCGCGCCGGCATCCAGTCGGTCGAGAAAGGCCAGATCGAGGCTGCCAAGGCGCTCGGGCTGACGCGCACGCAGCGCTTCCGGCTGATCGTGTTCCCACAGGCGATCCGCACCATCCTGCCGCCGCTCGGCAATGACTTCGTCGCCATGGTCAAGGATTCCTCGCTGGTCTCGGTGCTCGGCGTCGCCGACATCACGCAGATGGGCAAGATCTACGCCGCCGGCTCGTTCCGCTTCTTCGAGACCTATTCGATCGTCGCCTATATCTATCTCATCCTCACCGTCAGCCTGTCGCTGGCGCTGCGGGGGCTGGAGCAACGACTGCGGCGGGCGCAGCAGGAATAGAAGTCCGACGCGGGCACGGCTACGATCGCGGAGGACAGGATTCCGGAGGATGCAGGCGATGACGATCGACAAGGCCAATGCGGCGCTGGGTACCGTCTATTCGGCCGACACGCCGGAAGGGCTGGCCAAGGCCTATGCAGACTGGGCCGCGACCTATGACGGCGAGACCGCTTCGCTCGGCTATCTGCTGCCGTTCCTGATCACCGCCTGGGTGGCGCGCCATGTGAAGGTGGGTGAAGGCCCGCTGCTCGACGCCGGCTGCGGCACCGGCCTGTCAGGCCCGTCATTGAAGGCGCTGGGTTATCACGACATTGCCGGCCTCGACCTCTCCGACGACATGCTGAAGATCGCCGGCAGCCGCAATGCCTATGGCGATCTGAAGCAGGCCATGCTCGGCGGGCCGCTACCCTGGCCGGACGGGCATTTCCGCGCCTTCTTCTCGACTGGCGTGTTCACCATCAGCCATGCGCCGGCGTCCGGCCTGCACGAGCTTGTCCGCATCACCAGGAAAGGCGGCCACGCCATCTTCACCGTGCGCGACCAGGTTTTCGAAAGCGGCGGCTTCCAGGACGTGTTCGATGAGTTGGAACGGGCCGGGAAATGGCGGCCGGTCGAGCAAAGCCCATGGTTCCGCTGCTATGCGATCGCCGAGCCGGACGCGCTGGTGAAGACTTTCGTATTCGAGGTGGTTTGAGCGCCGCCCTCTTCGCCTTCTCCCACTAGGGAGAAGGGAAAACACGCCGCAATTGCCGAAAACCCAAAACATTGGTATGAGCCACGCCATGGAAGAGCTTTTTGGCGATCCGGCCTATAAGAGTTTCGTGCTGCAGGACAGAAAACGCCTGCCGTCGCGTTTCTCTTCGCGCATTTCCGGCGCGCTCACCAGCCGACGTAGCTAAGCCGCTTTCGCCGGGCCGAAGGCTTCGGCGCGTCTGCCCTTCCCTTTTTTGCAAATCGACGGATTTACGCACATGAGCGCACCGCGCACCCTTTATGACAAGATATTCGACGACCACGTCGTCGACCGCCAGGACGATGGCACCTGCCTGCTCTACATCGATCGCCATCTCATTCATGAAGTGACCAGCCCGCAGGCTTTCGAAGGCCTGCGCATGACCGGCAGAAAAGTCCGGCATCCGGAAAAGACGCTGGCCGTGGTCGATCACAATGTCTCGACCTCGCCGGAGCGCAAGTTCGGCATCAAGAACGAGGAAAGCCGCATTCAGGTCGAGGCCTTGGCCAAGAACGCTAGGGATTTCGGCGTCGAATATTACTCCGAAAACGATATCCGCCAGGGCATCGTCCATATCATCGGGCCGGAGCAGGGCTTCACGCTGCCTGGCATGACCATCGTCTGCGGCGACAGCCACACCTCGACGCATGGCGCCTTCGGCGCATTGGCACATGGCATCGGCACCTCCGAGGTCGAGCATGTGCTGGCGACCCAGACGCTGATCCAGCGCAAGGCCAAGAACATGCTGGTGCGCGTCGACGGCGTGCTGCCTGAAGGCGTCACCGCCAAGGACATCATCCTGGCCATCATCGGCGAGATCGGCACCGCCGGCGGCACCGGCTATGTCATCGAATATGCCGGCGAGGCGATCCGCGCGCTGTCAATGGAAGGCCGCATGACGATCTGCAACATGTCGATCGAGGGCGGCGCGCGCGCCGGCCTGATCGCGGCCGACGAAACCACCTTCGCCTATGTCAAGGACAAGCCGCGCGCGCCGAAGGGCGCGTCGTGGGACGCCGCGCTCGAATACTGGAAGACGCTGCAGTCCGACGAGGGCGCGCATTTCGACAAGGTGATCGTGCTCGACGCGGCCAAGCTGCCGCCGATCGTCTCCTGGGGTTCCTCGCCCGAGGACGTCGTTTCGGTGCAGGGCGTCGTTCCCAATCCGGAAGAGATCACGGACGAGAACAAGCGGACGTCAAAGATCCGCGCGCTCGACTATATGGGCCTGACGCCGGGCACGAAGATCACCGACATCACGCTCGACCGCGTCTTCATCGGCTCCTGCACAAATGGCCGCATCGAGGATCTGCGTGCGGTGGCCAAGGTGGTCGAAGGCAAGACGGTGAGTGCGCATGTCGATGCGATGATCGTGCCGGGCTCCGGTCTGGTCAAGGAACAGGCGGAAGCCGAAGGTCTCGACAAGATCTTCATCGCCGCCGGTTTCGACTGGCGCGAGCCGGGCTGCTCGATGTGCCTGGCCATGAACGACGACCGGCTGAAGCCGCATGAGCGCTGCGCCTCGACCTCGAACCGCAATTTCGAGGGCCGGCAAGGCTTCAAGGGCCGCACCCATCTGGTGTCGCCGGCGATGGCGGCAGCGGCGGCGATCGCCGGCCATTTCGTCGACATCCGCGACTGGAAATAGCGCAGACTGTTTCAAGCCTGATCTGAGCTTATGCAAACCCCGAACGGCAAAACCGTTCGGGGTTTTGTTTAATGCGCGCCGCTCTAAGACCCTTGGGTATATGCCCTAGCCGGCACGCCGGATGATTTCATGAAATTCCTCCCGGCTGCCGGGTTCGTCGGCCGCGACCACCAGCGCCAGTTCGCGCTCGTCGAAGATCTTGAACCACTCGTCCCATTCGACCAACTCGTAGCCGCCTGCGTTGACCGGGCGTTCAGGCTTATCCTGGTCCTGATAGGCGTGCTGGCCGAAGACGAGCCTCAGCAACGGCTGCGTTCCGGTTTCGGGCGATACATCGACGATCGCCGGAAATCCGGCGCGCCCTGCGGCCCATGAGCGAATTGCTTCGTGATCGGTCAGCGTGATCGTGTCGGCCATGAATAACTTCTCCTTGATTGCTGTCACGAAACGCCTGCCTCAGGTCCCGGTTCCGTGCAGCAGATTCATGAGTGGCGACTTGCATATTCGTCCCGGCTTAACCGCTTGTTGGGGCTTGCGCTCTAAGGTCTTCCCTGACGTCAAGCGGGGAAGTCACCGTCCTTTGGACACCGGCCTGTTCATAGCGCTGCTCAATCCGACGATCGCGCTGGCGCTCGGCGCGGCGTTCCTCGTGCTGTGGTTCTACCAGCGCCACCGGCCCTATCTGGCTGTGCTCGGCACGAGCTATTGCGTGTCCGCGCCGGGCTTCCTGCTGCAGTATTTCACGCTGCCCGGCGGCATGGTGCTGACCAAGCTGGTCTCCAACCTCTGCTTCACGCTCGCCGCCTGCTGCCTCGTCGGTGCGATCATCTCGCGCTACGGCAGGCGCGTGCCCTATATCGCGATCGGCATTCTGGCGGGTGGCGGGATGGTCGCATTCTGCTGGTTCCTGTTCGTCCAGCCGGACTTGACTTGGCGCATCCTGTCGATCAATTTCGGCTTTGGCGGCCTCAGCCTGCTGGTCTCCGCCGAACTGCGCGCCGTGCGCAAGAACGGCCCGACGGAAAAAATCCTGTTCGTACTGTCGCTGCTGTCCGGGCTGAACTTCATCGGCCGCACGCTGCTCGTCGTCATCTGGCACGGGCCGTTCACCAGCTATGATGGGTTTTATGGCTCGTCCTACTGGACGACGGCGCTTTTGACGCACGCGCTGCTGTCGTTGCTGATCGCGCTCTGCCTGTTCTCGGCAGCTGCGCTCGACGTGATGAAGGCGCTGAAGACCGAGACGCACACCGACCCGCTGTCTGGCCTGCTCAACCGCAGGGGTTTCGAGGAGCGCGCCTTGCTGGTGCTGCAACACTGCGCCGCCGCCAAGGTGCCGGTCGCGCTGGTGCTGGCCGATCTCGATCACTTCAAGGCGCTCAACGACAAATATGGACATGCCGCGGGCGACCAGGTGATCGCCGACTTCGCCGCTAAGCTTCGCGCGGCCGCCGGCACGCGTGCGGTTGCCGGCCGCATCGGCGGCGAGGAGTTCGCCGTGCTTCTGTCGCTGAGCGATCTTGCCACGGCGCGGCTGTTTGCCGAAGCCGTGCGCACGCACTATTCGGCCGGCAGTGTCGACGGGTTGCCGCCGGGCACCAGGGTGACCGCGAGCTTCGGCGTCGCGGCGCGCACCGGCGACGAAGGGCTGGAGCCGCTGATGCGGCGCGCCGACGAAGCGCTCTACAAGGCCAAGAAGAACGGCCGCGACAGCGTGCGATTGTCCTATGAGCGGGCGGAAACGGTGTTCATCCCGGATACAGGCAGCGTCGGTTAGCGTCTCGCTTAAACGGCCTCTCGGCCGTGCCGGATCATCAGCGGCAAGGGCTGAGGTTGGGCATTTCGCCATCGGAGAGGCCGTACATATAGGAGCGGCCCTTCACGAACACCGGCGGCTGGTAGCAGCCACGCCTGGAGATGTGATCCGCCTCGTCTTCATAAAGGACTTCCGGTTCCGCTTCCGGCTGCCCGGCGCTGGTGTAGTCGGACAATTTTTTGGCCAGCCTGCCTTGGCCGACAATGATGCGCTTGTAGCCGGCGGCGCTGTCGATGACGAGATTGCCTAGGGAATCGGCATAGACGCGGTCATGATGGCGCGACCAGGCCATTGCCGGGGCGGCGAAGCCGAGACTGGCTGTCGCCAGCACAAGCGCCGCAAGGCGCGCTCTTCCTGAATTCGAAAGCATGGTGTCCTCTCTGCTGTGGACCCGATCGAATCGGAAATTAACCTTTTCTTAACCTTTGTTAAGAGGGCAGGCGCATCCCGCGGCGATCTCTCGCCAAACATGGTTAATATCCGACGGGATGGAAACCCGGGCGCCATCATTCGGCCATGCTTGCCCGCACCATCGGCCGCGACGCACACAACTACGCTGACGTCGGGTGAGCTTGATCTTGGTGGAACATCGCGGCTAGTTAGCCGCGCAGGAGGACAGCATATGGCGTTACGCCGGACGTTTCGGGTGACGCTGTTGTCGATCCCCTTGCTGACTGCCGCAGCCTGCGTGCCGCAGAACGGCGCGCCGACGGCGGTGAATACCGTACCACCCACTGTCGCGCCCGTGCCGGCTCAGCAGTCCGCCGCACCTGTGGCGCCCCCGGCTTCCGCAACGGCTCCGACAGCGCCTGCCGCACCTTCAGCCAAGATCGTCACCGACCTTACCGCGCCGCGGTCTGCTGTCGGCACGGCAACTTACAGATGCGGCAATGGCGGCATGATCACCATCCAGAACCTCGGCACGGCGTTGCGCGTTGTCAGGCCCGATGGCACGACCGAGGAGTTTGCCGCATCACCCGCCAACCAGTCCAGCCGCTACCAGGAAGCCGCGTCGCATGACGCAATCGTGATCGACGCGCGCGAGGCGCTGGTGATGAAGAGGGGCTCGACACCACAGACCTGCAAACGATAGCCTGGCGTCGATTGCAAAGGAAATGCCGCACTGCAGCGAACGGTGCGCCGGCTTTCGACGGTGGCCAAATCGATTGAAGCGAAACAGCAGCCTTTTGTCAGACTAAATGACGTTTTCAAAACGATTTTCCGGCTTTGACGCGGTGCAAAAAGAGCATTAGAAACCGGCTGTCTGAAGTCATATATCGAGGCGGTAAGTGCCGCTTTCCACCGCGGCTCCGGACATCGAACTGGGGCAGCCATGAGCAAATCACCAGCCACCCGAACCGCCAGACGTGAACGGCCGCTCTCGCCGCACCTGACGATTTACCGCCCACCGATCACCATGACGATGTCGATCATTCACCGCATCACTGGCGGGGCGCTGTATTTCGGCACGCTGCTGGTCGCCGCGTGGCTGATGGCGGCGGCGAGTTCGCAAGGCGCTTTCGATTGGATCAACTGGGCCTTCGGCACCTGGCTCGGCCGGCTCATCCTGTTCGGCTACACCTGGGCGCTGATGCACCACATGCTGGGCGGCGTGCGCCATCTCGTCTGGGACACCGGCGCCGGGCTGGAGAAACACACGGCATCGAAGATCGCCTGGGCGACGCTCGCCGGTTCCATCCTGCTCACGCTGCTGATCTGGGTCGCCGGCTACATGGCGCGGGGAACCTTGTGATGAGCGGCACGAACAACAACGATATGCGCACGCCGCTGGCCAAGGTCCGCGGTCTGGGCTCGGCCCGCGAAGGCACCGGGCATTTCTGGCGACAGCGGCTGACGGCCATTGCCAACATCCCGCTGATACTGTTCTTCGTCGGGTTCCTGATCGCGCTCAATGGCGCCGGCTTCGCAGAGGTGCGGGCGGCGCTCGCCAGTCCGTTCGTGGCGCTGGTGTTGGCGCTGGTGCTCGTTTCCGGTCTCACCCATATGCGTGTCGGCATGCAGGTCATTATCGAGGATTACGTGCATGCCGAAGGCATGAAGCTGGCGCTGATCGCACTCAGCACGTTTTTCACCATAGCGGTCGGCGTCGCCTCGATCTTCGCCCTGCTCAAACTGGCATTCGGAGGCTGATTTGGCCAAGGACGCGAAATCGGCCACCGGCTATACCTTTGTCGACCACAAGTTCGACGTGGTGGTCGTCGGCGCCGGCGGCGCCGGCCTGCGCGCCACGCTCGGCATGGCCGAGCAGGGCCTGCGCACGGCCTGCATCACCAAAGTGTTCCCGACCCGCTCGCACACGGTGGCGGCACAAGGCGGCATTGCGGCGTCGCTGTCCAACATGGGTCCGGACTCCTGGCAGTGGCACATGTACGACACCGTCAAGGGTTCGGACTGGCTGGGCGACGTCGACGCCATGGAATATCTGGTGCGCGAGGCACCGGCGGCGGTCTACGAGCTCGAGCATTACGGCGTGCCGTTCTCGCGCACCGAAGAGGGCAAGATCTACCAGCGGCCGTTCGGCGGACACATGATGAATTATGGCGACGGCCCGCCGGTGCAGCGCACCTGTGCTGCCGCCGACCGCACCGGTCACGCCATCCTGCACACGCTCTACGGCCAGTCGCTGAAGAACAATGCACAGTTCTTCATCGAGTATTTTGCGCTCGACCTGATCATGGAACCGGACGGCACCTGCACCGGCGTCGTCGCCTGGAACCTCGACGACGGCACCATCCATCGCTTCTCCGCCAAGATGGTGGTGCTGGCGACCGGCGGATATGGCCGCGCCTATTTCTCGGCGACGTCGGCGCACACCTGTACAGGCGACGGCGGCGGCATGGCGGCACGGGCCGGCTTCCCGCTGCAGGATATGGAGTTCGTGCAGTTTCATCCGACCGGCATCTATGGCGCCGGCTGCCTGATCACCGAAGGCGCGCGCGGCGAGGGTGGCTATCTCGTCAATTCCGAGGGCGAGCGCTTCATGGAACGCTACGCGCCGTCGGCCAAGGACCTGGCCTCGCGCGACGTCGTCTCGCGTTGCATGACGCTGGAGATCCGCGAAGGCCGCGGGGTCGGCAAGAACAAGGACCATATTTTCCTGCATCTCGATCATCTCGATCCGGCCGTGCTGCATGAGCGGCTGCCGGGCATTTCGGAATCGGCCAGGATTTTCGCCGGCGTCGACCTGACCAAGGAGCCGATCCCGGTGCTGCCGACGGTGCACTACAATATGGGCGGCGTGCCGACCAATTACTGGGGCGAGGTGCTGAACCCGACCGTCGAGAATCCTGACCGGGTGTCACCCGGGCTGATGGCGGTCGGCGAGGCCGGCTGTGCCTCCGTGCACGGCGCCAACCGGCTGGGCTCGAACTCGTTGATCGATCTGGTGGTGTTCGGCCGCGCCGCCGCAATCCGTGCCGGCCTGGTCATCGACCGTAATTCGGCGATCCCTTCGCCCAACGAAGCCTCGGTCGAAAAGATCATGGATCGCTTCGACCGGCTGCGCCACGCCAATGGGTCGACGCCAACCGCCGTTCTGCGTGAGAAAATGCAGAAGGCGATGCAGGAAGACGCGGCCGTGTTCCGCACACAGGAGTCGCTCGAAAACGGCTGCAAGCGCATTTCGCAGATATGGACCGAGCTCAAGGACCTGAAAGTCTCCGACCGTTCGATGATCTGGAATTCCGATCTGGTCGAGACGCTGGAGCTGGAAAATCTGATGGCCAACGCCATCACCACGGTCTACGGCGCCGAGGCGCGCAAGGAGAGCCGCGGCGCGCATGCGCGCGAAGATTTCTCGGCCCGCGACGACACTATCTGGCGCAAGCATACGCTGGCCCGGCTAAGCGAGGACGGCCAAGTGAGCCTCAGCTATCGTCCGGTGCACACCGAACCGTTGGTGGCGGAAAAGGACGGCGGCATCAGCCTCGCCAAGATCGCGCCCAAGGCCAGGGTGTACTGACCATGGTGCCGAAGCTCGTCATCCGAAAGGACCTGAGGTAATGGTCGAACTCACGCTTCCCAAGAACTCCAAGGTGCAGCCGGGCAAGACCTGGCCGAAGCCGGAGGGCGCCACCAACCTGCGGGAATACCGCATCTACCGCTGGTCGCCCGACGATGACGAGAACCCGCGCATCGACACCTATTTCGTCGACATGGACGATTGTGGGCCGATGGTGCTCGATGCGCTGCTCTGGATCAAGAACAAGATCGACCCGACGCTGGCGTTGCGCCGCTCCTGCCGCGAAGGCATTTGCGGCTCCTGCGCCATGAACATCGATGGCTCCAACACGCTGGCCTGCACCAAGGGCTGCGACGACGTTTCCGGCGCGGTAAAAGTCTACCCGCTGCCGCATATGCAGGTGGTCAAGGACCTGGTGCCCGACCTCACCAATTTCTACGCCCAGCACGCCTCGATCCAGCCATGGCTGAAGACAGTGTCGCCGGAGCCGGCCAAGGAATGGCTGCAGAGCCATGAAGACCGCGAGAAGCTCGATGGGCTCTACGAGTGCATCCTATGCGCCTGCTGCTCGACCTCGTGCCCGAGCTATTGGTGGAACGGCGACCGCTATCTCGGCCCGGCGACGCTGCTGCAGGCCTATCGCTGGCTGATCGACAGCCGCGACGAAGCCACGGGCGAACGGCTCGACGATCTCGAAGACCCATTCCGGCTCTACCGCTGCCACACCATCATGAACTGCGCGCAGACCTGCCCGAAGGGGCTCAACCCGGCCAAGGCGATTGCCGAGATCAAGAAGATGATGGTGGAGCGGCGGGTTTAGTTGCCGGCTTGGTTGTCGACGAAATTGTCGTCTGAAGCGATCCGTGCTGTCCCTCCACCTCAAAAAGGATAGCCAACCCAATGAGCGACGAGCTTCCCATTCTCACTTCGGTCGAAGCCCGCGTGCTCGGCTGCCTGATCGAGAAGAAGGAGCTGACGCCGGATGTCTATCCGCTGACGCTGAATGCAGCACTTGCAGCCGCCAACCAGAAGACGGCGCGCGAGCCTGTGATGGCGCTCGAGCCGACAGAGGTGCATCGGACGCTGAAGCTGCTCGAGCAGAAGGGGCTGGTGCGTCAGATGTTCGGCTCGCGCGTCGAGCGCTATGGGCATCAGATGGCGCAGCGCTTCTCGCTGACGACGCCGCAGACTGCGGTGATCGGCCTGCTTTTGCTGCGCGGGCCGCAGACGGCGCATGAGTTGCTGGCGCGAGCTGAGCGCATGGCGCGGTTCTCGTCGATCGAAGACCTGCGCGCTGAACTCGACATGCTGATCGGCCGCCGACCGCCGCTCGTCCAGGAAATACCGCGCGGGCCGGGGCAGCGCGAGGACCGTTTTGTGCATCTGCTCGCCGGCCCCGTGGACGTTGCTGCCCTCTCTGCACAACGGAGTTCGCCGGTCCTGCCGGCCTCTGACCTGGAAGCAAGGATTGAATCGCTGGAGCAGGAAGTCGCAGCGCTTCGCGCCCGGCTTGATGCGCTGGGGGCTTAACTATCACCGGAGCGTTGGCGCGACGGATCGCTGGCCTCTGAAAATGCAAACGCCGGCGTTAAGCCGGCGTTTCTCACTTCGAATCCCTTCGTTTCACCCCAGTTTCGCGTCGAGCGATACTTTGATGGCGCCGAGTGCCTTCGAAACCGGGCACTCCGCCTTGGCCTTCTCGGCCAGTTCCTTGAACTTCGCCGCATCAATGCCCGGCACCTTGCCGATCAGGGTGATGGCGCTGCCGGTGATGCCGGTGCCGGGCACCAGCGTCACCACCGCCTTGGCGTCGAGCTCGGTGGCGGGCGTGCCGTTCTCGGCCAGGAAATGCGACAGCTGCATGGCGTAGCATCCGGCGTGTGCCGCCGCGATTAACTCTTCGGGATTGGTGCCGGATTTGCCGCTCTCGTCCTCGAAGCGAGCCTTGAACGAATAGGGCGTGCCCTTCAAGGTGCCGCTCTGGCTGTCGAGCGTGCCCGTGCCCTCCTTCAGATTGCCTTTCCAGACGGCGTTTGCGGTACGGTCCATAGAATTCTCCTTGATTACAGCGACAGCGCCGGCCACGCGGCGTTCCCTCCAACTATAGCGCGGCGGCAGGGGAAGACCACCGCGCTGTTTCGGCCGGATGCGACGCCGGCGTGCCCTGCAAATTTTTCTGAAAAAATGTGCGTGCAAAAATGTCGGCTTGCATCGGCGCCGGCCGTCCTGCGAGCGTCCACGGATTCTCGTGGCGGATGGAGATCCAAGATGAACAATCTGTTTTCTGCCCATTGGAACGACGCCGACAAAAGCGCGCGTCTACACGAGATCGAGTGCTCGCGACCTTCCGGCTTCGGCCGGCTGCTTGCTGCGGTCGCCGTGATCGGCATTGCGGTCTGCGTGCTCGACCACGCTGCTGCCGGCAAGGATGCCGCCGGCGCCGTGATCACCTATGGTTCGTCACAGCAAGGGAGCTGGAAATGAAATATGTCTGTCTGGTCTACGGCGAGGAAAAGGACCTCCATGCCATGACGCCTGAGCGTCTGGCCAAGCTCGACGCCGATTCGATGGCCTATGACCGGTCATTGGACCAGCAAGGCAAGCTGATCATCGCGCAGGCGCTGCAATCGGTGAAGACGTCGAAGACGGTGCGGCGGCGCCAAGGCAAGCGGCTGATCACTGACGGTCCGTTTGCCGAAACCAAGGAGCAGTTGCTTGGTTTCGTCATGATCGAAGCCGACACTCTCGACAAGGCGCTGGAGATCGCCGGCAAAATTCCGCTGGCTGAAATCGGCACCGTCGAAGTCAGGGCGATCTACGACGTGCCGGGGTCATAGGCGGCGGCGACATCATGCAGGCCGGCGGATCATATCCGCCGCCTTCTCGGCGATCATCACCACTGGCGAGGCGGTGTTGCCGGAGACGATGCGCGGCATGATCGACGCGTCGATGATCCGCAGCCCCTCGATACCGGTCACGCGCAGGTCCGGGCTGACGACGGCGCGGTCATCGATGCCCATCCGGCAGGTGCCGACCGGGTGGAAGATGGTCGTGGCGATCGAGCCGATCTGGTGCAGCAGGTCCTCGTCCGACTGGTGGGCGAGACCAGGCAGGATTTCTTCCGGATGGAAGCCGGCAAGAGCCTTGGCGGTCATGATGCTGCGCGCCTGGCGCACCGAACGCAGCGCGATCTCGCGGTCGCGCGCCGTAGAGAGGTAGTTCAGCCGGATCTCCGGCTGCACGGCCAGCTCGCGCGTCGTAGCGTGCACCGAGCCGACGCTCTCGGGCCGCAGATTGCAGACCGACATGGTGATTGCCGGGAACGGGTGCAGCGGGTCGCCCAGCCGGTCGGTAGACAAGGGCTGGACGTGGTACTCCAGGTCCGGCGTCGCCATCGACGGATCGGATTTCGAGAACATGCCGAACTGGCTCGGCGCCATCGACATCGGTCCCGAGCGGCCAAAGGCATATTGCAGCGCGATCTTCGCCTTGCCGCTCAGGCTGTTGGCTATCGTGTTGAGCGTCAGCGCCGACGACACTTTGTAGACAGTGCGGATCTGCAGATGGTCCTGAAGGTTCTCGCCGACATCGGGGCTGGCGTGAACCACATCGATGCCGAGCGCGGCGAGGCGATCCGGCTCGCCGACCCCGGAAAGCTCCAGCAGTTTCGGCGTGTTGATCGAGCCGGCGGTCAGCAGCACCTCGCTCCTGGCCTTTGCCTCGATGGTTTGGCCGCCGACGCGATAACAAACGCCGATAGCACGCTTGCCCTCGAACAACACCGTCTCGACATGCGCGTTGACGACCAGCCTGAGGTTCGGCCGTCGCAGCGCCGGGCGCAAGAATGCCTTGGCTGTGTTCCAGCGCACGCCCTTGCTCTGGTTGACTTCGAAGAAGCCGGACCCCTCATTGTCGCCGTCGTTAAAATCCTCGCGCGGCATGATGCCGAATTCCTTGGCCGCCTCCTGCACGGTGTTCAGGATCGGCCACGACAGGCGTTGCCGCGCCACTTTCCATTCGCCGCGGGAGCCATGCAGCTCGGTCTTGCCGCCATGATGGTCCTCGGATTTGAGGAAGTAGGGCAGCACATCGTCCCAGCCCCAGCCGACATTGCCCATCTGCCGCCAGCCATCGTAGTCCGCCGCCTGGCCGCGCATGTAGATCATGCCGTTGACCGAGGTGCAGCCGCCCAGCACCTTGCCGCGGGGATAGACCAGCGAGCGGCCGTTCAGGCCGGCTTCGGGGGCAGTCTTCATCATCCAGTCGGTGCGCGGATTGCCGATGCAATAGAGATAGCCGACCGGGATATGCACCCAGTAATAATTGTCGCTGCCGCCGGCCTCGAGCAGCAGCACGCGCGTCGCCGGGTTTTCGCTCAGGCGATTGGCCAGCACGCAGCCGGCTGTGCCTGCGCCGACAATGATGTAGTCGTAGTCGCCATCGAGCCGTTGGGTCATTGCGGTGGTTTACTCGGCGGTGTTCTACTCGGTTCTGCGGCGTGTTCGGCCCAGAACGATCGCAGCGTATCGGCAAGGCCGCAATAGGCGCGATAACGCCTGTTGTAATGGTCCTGCATGGCCGGGTTCGGACGGTAGGCGGCGCTTGACCGGGTCATGGCGTCGACGCCGGCCTCATAGTCGGCGAACAGGCCGGCCGCGACCCCGGCGCCGATCGCCGCACCAAGTGCGCCGGTCTCGCGTGCTTCAGGGACGGTGATCGGCACGCCAAGCCCGTCGGCGAAGATCTGCGGCCAGTGCTCGCTGCGCGAACCGCCGCCGGACAGGACCGCTTTGTCGAAGCTGACACCGGCGTCCTTCAGAACATTGATGTGGCGCCGGTGCTCGAACATCACGCCCTCGAACAGCGCGCGCAGCATATGGCCTTCCCTATGCCAGCCGGCGAGGCCGTAGAAGCCGGCGCGGAACTCCGCCCCTTGTCCCGACCCGTAGAGAAACGGGTGGAACATCGGATCGTCCCAGGTTGGCGTCACCGCGCCGACAGCCGCGTTGCAGTGGCCGAACGGATCGTCATAATGGGCACCGCGCTCGACGAGTTCGCGTACATACCATTCGAGATTGGCGGCCGATGTAGCGCTGGATTCGATGTTGACGAAACGGCCGGGACCGAAGCGCGCCACCATGAAAACATCTGGGTCGACGACCGGCGCGGTGGAGAAGACCTGATTGACCGACCAGGTGCCGGCGATAACAGAGGCTTCGCCGGGACGCACGACGCCGGCTCCCATGGCGCTGGCGACGACGTCGAAATAGCCGGCGATGACCGGCGTGCCTTCCGCCAGTCCGGTCTCTTCAGCCGCTTGTGCGGTGACCGCGCCGGCGATGTCGGCGCTGTCGCGCAATCGAGGCAGTTTGGCCTGCGCGTCCTCGATGCCGTAGAGCGCGAGAAGCTCGGAATCATAGACGCCTTCGGGCATGCGGACGAGGCCGCAACCGGACATGTCGGAGACGTCGCTCCCCCGCTCCCCTGTCAGGCGGTAGGTGATGAAATCCTTGCACAGCATCGCTGTGCCGGCCGCGGCATAAAGGTCGGGCGCATGCTGCTTGACCCAGGCCAGCAAGGTCGGCGTCTGCGCCGGCCATGGCTTTTGCAAGCAGATGGCGTGCAGCGCTTCGGCATTTCGCGCCGCCAAGGCCGCCGCCATGCCGGCGGCGCGGGTGTCGAGCGACTGGATGCCGATCAGCGGTTCGCCGGCACGGTCGACCAGATAAAGGCCGTTGCCATGGCCGGCGCAACCGATGGCGGCGATTCCGCGGGCATCGATGCCGGCCTGCGCGATGCAGGCGCGGATAGCGTCGCGCGCATCGGCCCACATGCCGCCGAGGTCGCGCTCGACATAGCCGGGTTGCGGCGTCTGCGAACGGCCGGCGACCGCATGCATGGCGAGCTGCCGCCCGGCATAATCGAACAGCACCGCCTTGATGATGGTGTTGCCGGCGTCGAGGCCGAGCAGATAGGCGGCTTGATCAGCCATTGTTGTAGATGTCCCAAGCCTCTTCGCCGCCGGCGTCGTTGTGGATCATCGCCATCAACGCACTCACTACCGCCTTCGGATTGGCATGCTGATAGATGTTGCGGCCATAGACCAGCCCCTTGGCGCCTTGTCTGAGCAGGGCTGACGATTTTGCCAGCACCGTCTTGAGATCGTCCTTGCCGCCGCCACGCACCAGCACCGGCACGCGTGCCGCCTCGACGACGCGGTGGAAATCTTCCGCGTGCTCGGTCGGGTCTGCCTTGATGATGTCGGCGCCCATTTCGGCGGCGAGCCGCACCAGCGTTACGATCTTTTCCGCATCGCCGTCGACCTGGTAGCCGCCCCTGATATCGTTGGGCAGCATGACCAGCGGCTCGATCATCAACGGCATGCCGTATCGCTGGCAGGCGGCGCGGACCTTGGCGATGTTTTCGACGCATTGGCGAAACAGCTCCGGCTCGTCGGGCAGCATGAACAAATTGACGACGACGCAGGCCGCATCCATCTCCAGCGCGCCGATGATCGGCTCGTCATAATTCTGCAGCATCGACCACATCACGCGGTGGCGCTGGGCATTGTAGGGGTTGCCCATGTCGATGCGCATGACCAGCGCCGGCTTGTCCTTGTCTTGCCGCGACTGCAAGAGGTCGGCCTGGCCATAGGTCAGCTGCAACGCGTCGGGCCCTGCCGCGATCAGCGTGTCGATGACACGTGGCATGTCCTCCAGGCCAACGAGAAACCCCGGCTCATTGCAGACGCCGTGATCGAGCGCCACGTCGAGGCAATTGCCGTTGGTGAACATCCGGTTCATCCGGGCCTTGGTGCTGACTTTCATGTTCTGCTCCTGGGATCGTGCGTTGGTCGAGCATCTCTTGCGAGACGCCGTGATAGGTGTCGAGTTCGGCGATGAGACTTTTTATCTCCTCGTCGCGGTACGGATCGCTCCAGCCGCGTTCGGCGGCCAGTACATCGGCGATGCGCTCGATTGATACCGTCGAGATGTCGCCGGCAATGGCAAGCGACGTGCGGCGCAAGACAACATCCGAGAGGCAGGTCACGAACTCATGCCGGGCGAGATAGACGATCTCGGCCGTCGTGGTTTCGGTCCTGTCGTCGAGCCTGATATCGTCGGGACGTCCGAGGCAGAACAGGATGATGTCGCGCGCGCCGCTGCCGTAGCGATCGACGAGATACGCGGCGCGGTCGGTACCGATCGCGAACTCACCGGCGAGATCGGCTGCCATCGATTCCAGATCTGCGGGGAAACCGAGGCCGCCGCCGATCGGCAGCGCCAGCGTGCCGCGAATGCGCTCGCGGCCAAGCTCGGCCAGCACTTCGTCGGCCGCCTGTTCGGCGAAGGCGCGGAAGGTCGTCCACTTGCCGCCGATCATGCAGAACTGTGGGATGCCGCCGGCTATGCGATGCACGGAATGGCCGCGCGATATCCTGCCGGTGAAGGCATGGTCGCTCTTCGGCAGCGGCCGGATGCCGCTATAGGTGAAGACGACGTCGGCGGCACGGACCGGAATGGACGGGAATACCAACCGCGCCGCCGCCAATATGTAGTCGGTCTCGGCCGGTTCGCAGCGCACGCGCCCGGCTTCGCTGACGCGGATATCCGTCGAGCCGACCAGCACCTTGCCGAGATAGGGAAACATGATGCAGACGCGACCGTCGGCATTCTCGAAGAAAATCATGTGACCGCCGAGCGCACGGTAGAGCGGCTCGTTGTCGAGGATGAGGTGCGAGCCCTTGGTGCCCTCGACCAGGGGCGACGCGGGCTTTTCGGAGGCGTCGAGCCGGGCGATCGCCGAATCGAGCCAGGCGCCTGTCGCATTGACGATCGCCTTGACGGTCACGGCGAAACGTTCTCCGCCAGCCGTGTCGGTGAGTTCGAAGGCCGACCCTACCCGCGCAATCTCAGCGCGGTTCAGCGCGAGGCTGTCGGGCGCCAGGCGTGCGGTATCGAGCAGCAATTCGATGCCGAGCCGTTCGGGATAGCTTATCCATGCGTCGTAGTAGGTCGCGGAAAAACGAAGGTTGGGATCGAGCGCCGGCCATTGCGCGAAGGTCGCCCTGGCGCCACGGAAACTGTGGCGCGGCAGCACCCGGCGCTTGCGCGTCGTCCAGTCGTAGAGCGCGAGGCCTGCCTTGATCGCCAGCGCGCCACGGCTGGAAGGCGTTTCCGAAAAGCCGAGAAAGCCTGCCGCGCCGTTCATCAGCCCGGAGAAGACGGAGCGGATCGGAATTGTCGTCGGCAGCGGCCGCACCATATGCGGCGCATTGGCCAGCAGCGCGTCGCGTTCGCGCAACGATTCCTGCACCAGGCCGAACTCGCCATTCTCGAGATAGCGCAGGCCGCCATGGATCATGCGCGAGGGTGCCGCACTGCAGCCCGAACAGAAATCGTTGCGTTCGACCAGCAGAACTCGGAGACCCTGCAGCGCCAGTTCGCGGAAAACGCCGATGCCGTTTATGCCGCCGCCCATGACGACGACATCGAACGCGCCGTTGCGGCGGATCGTGTCGAGGATGACGGTTCTCTGATCAAGCATGGCTTTGCCGGGCAAGGTTGGGCCGTTCTGCCGTCCGGTGGACGGCAGCTCAACTTGGTTCGGGTTACTGGTGGCGGTCAGGCGTCGAGATTGGTCAGATGGCGGCTGGCGGCCTCACTGATCTGGTTGATCTCCTGTCCCGACAATTTGATGCGGCCGGCCTGCGCGTTTTCCCTGGCTTGCTGCGGGCTGCGCGCGCCGCAGAGTGAGAAGGTGATGCCGGGCTGCTGCAGCGTCCAGGCGATGACCACCTGCGCCTCGCTGGCGCCGTGCGCCTCGGCACTCGGCCTGATCGCTTCCATCAGCGCTGCCACCTTGCGGCGGTTGGCGAGCGAGAAGCGCGGATTGTCCTTGCGCTGGTCGTCGCCGGTAAAGACGCGGTCGGGACCGATCTTGCCCGAGAGCAGACCGAGCGCCAGGGAGGAATAGCTGAGCACCGACACGTTGTTCCCGGCGCAGAAGGGCAACAGGTCTTGTTCTATGTCGCGCGCAACCATGCTGTATTCCTGCTGGACCGCATCGAGCTGGCCGGCCGCGAGATAGGCCTTCACATCGGCGACGCTGACATTGCTGGCGCCGATGGAGCGGATCTTGCCCTGGGTTTTCAGCCGGTCGAGCGCTTCCATCGTTTCAGCGACCAGCGTCGTCGGATCCTGCCAGTGGGTGATGTAGTGGTCGATGTGGTCGGTGCCGAGACGGCGCAGGCTCTGCTCGACTTCGTAGACGACAGAGTCGGCACCGAGATAGCGATGCACGGGCGCGCCGTCATAGTCGAAGAAGTGGTTGCCCTTTTTCGCGTGCCAGATCAGCCCAAGCTTGGTGGCGAGCACGACCTTGTCGCGGCGGCCCTTGATCGCCTTGCCGACGATTTCCTCGGACAGCCCCTTGCCGTACGCCGGCGCGGTGTCGATCAGCGAAACGCCTTCATCGATCGAGGCGCGGATGGTGTCGATGGATTGCGCCTCGTCGGTGCCGCCCCACATCCAGCCGCCAATGGCCCAGGTGCCAAGGCCGATTGCGGAGGCGGATATTCCCGACGCGCCAATGGTGCGCGTCAACATTTCAGGCGACATTGCGTATGCTCCCCGCATTGCTCAGGACTGCATTGGCCGTCTCTTCGTCGACGACCAGTGATTTGAGATAGTTGCCGCGAAGCGCGGCACGGATCGGCCAGATCTTTTCGGCGCCGCTGGCCACCCCCATCACCGACCGGCAGCGGCCAAGTTCCGAAGGCGCCAGCGCCACCAGGCGGTCGTTGGGCGGATAGTCGGCCAGCGTGCCGTCGTCGCGGATCAGATGCGCAAGGAACTCGCCGACCGCGCCGCTGGCGGCGAGTTTTTCGCGGTCGGGATCGAGGCCGGGGTGGAGGTCGTAGTAGCTCGACCCCGGCGTCTGAATCGACCCGACGCCGACCAGCGCGATCGCGGCTTTGCGGGCCAGGTCGAAGATTTCGCGCACCGAGGCCATGTCCAGCAGGAGATCGCGCTGCTCGCGGCTTTCGGCAAAGAGCGGCGCGTGCAAGAGCATGCTGGTACCGCCGAGGCGTTCGGCCAGCCGCGTCGCCAGATGGTTGACGTCGGTATAGTGCTTGCCCTGGACGCCGCCGGTCAGCGGCACGACGGTGACGTCGAAGGCGCGCTCGGGCTGCAGGTTTTCGACCAGCGCGCTGATCGCCTTGCCGCCGGTGATGGCAATGACGTCGCCGTCGCGCAAGGTCTCGAGCAACTGGTTGGCCGCCGCACGTCCCACTTGCTGCAGGGTGCTGTCGGGACTGCCGGCCACGGTCGGCGTCACGATCGCGGCCGCCAGTTGCGCGACCTCGATCAGCTGCTTTTCGATGTCGACGAGGCGCTGGAACGGGCTCTCGACCGCGATCCGCAGCATGCCGAGCTTGCGCCCTTGCGCGATAAGCCGATTGACCTTCGACGCCGAGAGGTTGAGCGCTGCCGCAATGTCGTTCTGCTTCATGCCGTCGACGAAGTGCAGCACCAGAACGGTGTGGATCTGCCGGATCGCCTCGAAATCTTCCCTGCCGTCCGCCATCTCAGCCCCGCCGCTTGTTGAAGTAGTAGTCGGCGGTGACCGCCGTCAGCAGAATGGACCCGCGGATGATGTCCTGCCAATAGACGGACACGTCGAGCAGAGCGAGCGAGCTTGAAACGACGGAGAGCAGGATGGTGCCGAGGATGGCGCCGAGAATGGTGCCGGAGCCGCCGGTCAGGCTGGCGCCGCCGATCACCGCGGCGGCGATGACGTTCAGCTCCATGCCGGCGCCGAAAGTCGGCTGGGCCGAGCCGAAGCGGGCCATGTAGATGACGCCGGCAAAGCCGCACAGTGTCGAGCAGAGCGTCGTCGTCAGGAACACGACCTTCTTGGTGCGGATGCCGGAATAGGCGGCCGCCTTCTCATTGCTGCCGGTGTAGAAGACTTTGCGGAAAATCGTCGTGCGGCGCAGCATGAAGTCGGACAGGATGACGAAGACGATGAAGATGATGATGACGACCGGAATGCCGCCAATGGCGCCCTGGCCGATGAATTTGAACTCGGGCGGCAGTGTGTAGAGCCCGAGCGGCCGGCCGCCGGTGCCAAGCAAGCAGAGCCCGCGCGCGATCACCATTACCGCCAGCGAGACGATGAAGTGGTGCAGTCCCACTCGGGTGACGAAGAAGCCCATGAATCCGCCGATGCCGGCGCATGCAGCGATGGCAACCAGCGATGCCAGCCAAGGGTCGACACCGCCGAGGAACAGCAGGCCGGCGATCACCATGGCGAGTGCGGTGACCGAACCGACCGAAAGGTCGATGCCGCCTGAGATCAGAAGGATCGTCATGCCGACGACGACGATGCCTTCGACCGCGAAGGCCATCGCCATCGCCCGCATGTTGTCCCAGGTCAGGAAGTACGGCGATGCGAGCGACATGACCGCAAAGAGCACGGCGATGATGAGGATCAGGCCGGTCTCGCGCATCCTGATCAGGCCGCCAAGCCTTTCACTGAACCCGATGCGGGCCGGCGGCGTCACGCTGTCCATGCTTTCCCCCACGATGCTCATGCGGCGCTCCGTTGCCGGCCGTCATCGGCAAGCGATGCCAGGACCATGATGTTTTCTTCGGTCATTTCCGCGCCGGTGACCTCGCCGGTGATGCGCCCTTCGCGCACGATCAGCACCCGGTCGCAGACGCCGATCAGTTCCGGCAGTTCCGACGAGATGACCACGATGCCGACGCCGTCGCGCGCCAGCTTGCGCAGGATCCGGTGGATTTCGGCCTTGGCGCCGACATCGACGCCGCGCGTCGGCTCGTCGAGGAAGATCACTTTCGGGTCTATCGACAGCATCTTGGCGATCGCCACCTTCTGTTGGTTGCCACCCGACAGCGTCGAAACCGGCTGGCCGACATGGCCGCACTTCAAGGACAGCTGCCTGCCGATCGTCTCCGCCCGCTGCTTCTCGCGGCGATCGTTGATGAGGCCGAAGCGGCTCGAGATCCGATCCACCGCCAGCGCCGAAATGTTGGCGGCGATCGACATATCGAGGAACAGCCCGTCACCCTTGCGGTCCTCGGAGAGGTAGACGATGCCGGCGGCGATGCTGTCGCCATAATGGGTCAGCGACAGCGGCTTGCCATGCAGGCTGACATTGCCGGTCACCTGACCCTCCAGCCGGCAGACACCCCGAACGATCTCGCTGCGACCGGCGCCGATCAGGCCGCCAATGCCGAGGATTTCGCCCTTGCGCAACTGGAAGCTGATGTCGCGGAAGGTGGTTGCTTCCGAGAGCTTGTTAACCTCGAGCAGGATTTCCTCAGCCCGCTCGTCGTCACGCAGCTTCTCGGGATAGAGGCTGTCGATGACGCGGCCGACCATGGACGCCACCACCTGTTCGGGCGTCGTCGCCGATATGTCGAGCGTGGTGATGTACCGGCCGTCGCGCAGCACCGTGACGCGGTCGCAGTTTTCGAAGATTTCGGCCATGCGGTGCGAGATGTAGATGATGCCGATGCCTACGCCGGCAAGCTGGTGGATGATCTCGAACAGTTTCTTGGCCTCGCGCTCGGTCAGCGCTGCCGTCGGCTCGTCGAAGATGAGGACGCGGCAATCGAGCGTCAGCGCCTTGGCAATCTCGACCAGCTGCTGCTGGGAGATCGACAGGCTCCGCACCATTGCGGTTGGATCGATGTTGCCAAGTCGCGCCAGGATGGCTGTCGCACGTTTCTCGAGGTCGCGGTAATTCATCAGCAGCGCCTTGCTGGCGTTGGTGATCGACATGAAGATGTTTTCGGCCACCGAGACATCGGGGCAGAGCGCGATCTCCTGATGAACGAAGCCGATGCCGAGCTTTTGCGCCGCCAGCGGCGAGGGGATCGAAACGGAGCGGCCGTCGATCTGGATGTCGCCGCTGTCGGGCGGCAGTATGCCGTCGATCACCTTCATCAACGTCGACTTGCCGGCGCCGTTCTCGCCGGCAATGGCGTGGATTTCGCCGGCGCGCAGCTCGAACCCGACATCGCGCAACGCACGGACAGGGCCGAACGATTTGCTGAGGCCGGATATTTTGAGGAGGGCCGGTTTTTCCACGGAGGTTCTCGACTGCTCAGGAAGATGGAGGCAACCGCGCCAAGCGGCGCGGCTGCCCAATGGTCGGATCAGCTGGGATCGCGGCCCTGCATGTACTTGTTCAGGTCGAACGAGTCGGCATTCTCCTTGGTGATGACGGCAAAGCCGTTATCGGCGAAGGGGATGCTCATCGGGTTGTGGCCCGACGTCTTGTAGTCGTTGAACGGGTCGATCAGCTCCGGATGCGCCGCCATGAAGGTGGCGATGAAGCCGAGATAGCCCTGCATGCCCTGGTTCGGGCTCAGCGCCATGTGGATGTTGCCGGCCTTGATCTGCTCCAGCGTCGCCGGGGTGATGTCGGCATGCATGATCAGCACCTTGGCCTTGGCTTCGAGAACGGCCGCGACCGCGCCTTCAGCCGAGCCGGCTTCAGGAATCCACAGTGCCTTGAGGTTCGGGTTGGCCTGCAGCATCGAAGCCACCGCCTTGTTGGCGACATTGGCGTCCTGGTTGGAGGCCTGGCGTCCGACCAGCTTCATCTTCGGATAGTTCTTGGCGAGATACTCGATGAAGGCGGTGACGCGCAGATCGTGGTTGCTCTGGCCGGGGTTCTCAAGCACGCCATATTCGGCGTCGTCGCCGACCTGCTTGACGATCTCCTCGGCGGCAAACTTGGCTTCCGCCAGATTGTCCGAGGTGATGTAGGAGACGCGCTTGGATTTTGGCGAGTCGGCGGCGAAGGTGACGACGGTGGTGCCGTTCTCGATGGCGCGGTTGATCGGCTCGATGAACGGATCGGCCTGCATCGGGTGCAGCAGCACGCCGGCCGGCTTCTTGATCAGATCCTGTTCGAAGGAAGCGATCTGCTTGGCGATGTCATAGTCCGGCGTGCCCGAAAACACTGTCTTGCAGCCCATCGCCGCAGCCGCCTGCTTGAAGCCCTGATAGACCGGCACCCAATAGGGATGCGCGGAGACCATGACGTTCATCACGTAGGTCTCATCCGGCTTGCACTGAAACTTGCTCTCTGCCGACGCCGGCATCGCCAGGGTCAACGTCATCACAGCGGCGCTCAGCGCGCCCACCAGCCCAATCCTGTTCATTCTCTCCTCCGGGTTCCCCGACGATGAAAGCCTCGTCGCATCAGCTTTGCAAGAAATTTCATAAGATGAAATCTCTGGCGAGATTGAATACGGCGGGATTTGTGGCATGTCAATGATGACGAACGAAATATCAGTATGTGAAATATCTTGCAGATGGGGTGGGGTGGATGCGAAGTCGGCGTTATCCGCCAAGCGGTTGCACCATCAGATGCCCGTGACGAGCGACCTGAACCCAGGACGTCCGATCTCGGCGTCTGGATGATTAGGGGGCCAGCTCTGTTTTCTCATCAGATACAATTCTTGCGTGTTGAAGCAACGCCGGAGTTCTCCTATCGTCGCCGCAATTTTCGGGGGAATTCGACATGCCTTTCCTGATTGCTATTCTCGGCGTGCTGGGAGCCGGGGCGTTCTGGTGGTATCGCATGAAGGCCATGAACGAAGCCGCGCGCGAGGTCGCCGACGTCGTCGGCCGCGTCCAGGGCAACATAAGGCGCAAGAAGCTGCGCAAGCAGGCGGCGCTGTCGCCGCTGACGGCGATCGACGATCCGGTGGTGGCGGCAGCAACACTGATCATGGCAATCGCGGCGGAGCATGGTCCGATCCTGCCGAAGCGCGAAACGGTTATCCGCGAGGTGATCTCGCAGATTGCGGACAACCAGAAGAAGACCGATGAAGCCGTCGTCTACGCCAAATGGGCCGCGGCGCAGATCGACGACACGACGATCGTCATCGACAAGCTGGCGCCCTTCCTGCGCGAGCGCCTCGATCCGCATGAGCGCGAAGACCTGCTGCAGATGCTGGATCGTGTTGCCAAGAGCGGCGAGCAGAGTTTCAAGGTCGCCGACCAACGCATGCTGCGACTGCGGCAGAAGCTGGGGTTTGAGGTCAACTGAGAAACAGCCCGGGCGCATGTCATTCTGGATAGCGAGCGTGGTAGGATCGGCTGCCGCTTACCTTATCGGCTCTACGCCTGCCGGCTATCTGGCGGGGAAACTGCTTAAGGGCATCGATATCCGGGAGCACGGCTCCAAGTCCACCGGTGCGACAAATGTATTGCGCACACTCGGGAAATGGCCAGCATTGGTGGTGCTTCTGGTGGACGTGCTGAAAGGGGCGGCAGCGGTCATCTTTGCCCGTTGGTTTTGTTTCTGGTCTTCCGCAACGCCGCCGTCGGCAATATCTGATATGCCCGTTTGGGCTCCTTGGGTTGTATGCCTGGCCGGACTCGCTGTTTTGCTTGGGCATAGCCGTTCGATCTGGCTGAATTTCACCGGCGGCAAATCGGCTGCGACGGGGTTGGGTGTTTTGTTGGCGATGTCCTGGCCTGTGGGTCTAGGCGCGGCGACGGCATTTGCCGTGGTGTTGGCAGTTTCCCGAATTGTGTCCCTGAGTTCGATGCTGGCGGCGCTCACCGCGATCGCCCTCGTCGGCGGCATGGAACAACCATTGCCCTACCGGTTGCTGGTCATCGCCGGCGGCATCTACGTGATCGTGCGCCACCGCGCCAACATTGCGCGGCTGATGTCAGGAGCCGAGCCGCGTCTATGACAAAGCGGCACTCATTCCCGGCCTAAATCGCCTCACCCTTGAGCAGCCGTGGTGTGCCGTTGGACAACCCCGACGCCTGGCGGATGAAGAACTCCTTCAGCCTGGGCATCCGTTCGACAAGGCCGAGGCCTATGTCGCGGAGCTGGCGCAGCGGGCCGATGTCGTTGGAAAACAGCCGGTTCAGCACATCTGTGGTGACGCCCATCTGCACCGTGTCGAAGCGGCGCCATTGCTGGTAGCGCTCGAGCACGTCGAGCGCGCCGATATCCTGTCCCAAGCGATCGGCCTCGACCACCACTTCGGCAAGGGCCGCCACATCCTTGAAGCCGAGATTGAGGCCCTGGCCGGCGATCGGGTGGATGCCGTGCGCGGCGTCGCCGGCAAGCGCGATGCGCGGGGCGACAAAGGCGCGCGCGATGGTCAGGCCGAGCGGCCAGGCGCGCGGCTTGTCGGTGACGCGGATTTCGCCGAGCTTCAGGCCGAAGCGCAACTCAAGCTCCTGCTCGAAGACGAGGTCGTCGCCCGAGACCAGCTTTTCGGCATCCTCGGAACGTTCGACCCAGACCAGCGACGAACGGTTGGTGCCGTCCTCGGTGGGCTTGAGCGGCAGCGTTGCAAACGGGCCGGCCGGCAGAAAATGCTCTTCGGCGCGGCCATTGTGCGGGCGCTCATGCGCCACCGTGCAGACGATGCCGGACTGGCCATATTCCCATTTCACCGTCTTGATTCCGGCCATGTCGCGCAATTTGGAATTGACGCCGTCGGCGGCGACCAGCAGCCGCGCCTTAATCGCCGCGCCGTCGGCCAGATGCACGGTGATGCCGGCGCCATTGCCGTCGAACGATGCGACCGCGACACCTTCGATGATGTCGATGCCGAGCTTTTGCGCGCGGCGGCGCAAGGCGCCGTTCAGGTCCTTGTTGGCGACCATGTGGGCGAACGGTTCGCCCGGCGCGACCTCGCCATCGAAGGTGAGAAACACCGGACGCACCGGATCGGCGGTGCGCGAATCGGTGACGATCATCTCGGTGATCGCCTGCGATTGCCCGACGATTTCCTGCCAGACGCCGAGCTGGTCGAGCATGCGGCAGGCGGCGGCGGCGATCGCCGAGGCGCGGCCGTCCTTCTGCCAGACGCCGGGGGGCGCGGCATCGACGACGGCGACAGCCAGGTTCGGCCGCGCCTGTTTCAGCGACACGGCGGCGGCGAGGCCGACATAGCCGGCGCCAGCGACCAGCACGTCGAGCGGGGTTTTTGCGTCCGTGTTGCGGTTCGCCATGTCAATTCCTTTCGAAGTCTCGACCATCCCCGCCCACTGGGGCATTCCGGCCTTGACTGCCCGCTATTCCTGTCGGAAACCGCCATAGCATCTTACGGCGAGGTCACGAAGCATGACGGCGGCCATGGACGAGCTTCTCAGCATTCTCGACCTCGAGCAGCTGGAACACAATCTGTACCGTGGTCGCAGCCCCAAGCTCGACTGGCAGCGCGTTTTCGGCGGCCAGACCATCGCCCAGGCGCTGGTCGCCGCGCAGCGCACCGTCGAGCCCGAGCGCCACGTCCATTCGCTGCACGGCTATTTCATGCGGCCCGGCGACACCAAGGTGCCGATCGTCTACGAGGTCGACCGCATCCGCGATGGCGGCTCGTTCACCACGCGGCGCGTGGTGGCGATCCAGCACGGCCAGGCGATCTTTTCGCTGGAAGCCTCGTTCCAGCAGGACGAGGTTGGCCTTGAGCATCAGCTGCCGATGCCGCGCGACGTGCCGCCGCCCGACAGCCTGTTGTCGCAGCGCGAATTGCTGGGCAAGTTCGGCGAGGCGGTGCCGGACGGCATCAAGCGCTACTGGGAGCGTGACCGGCCGATCGAGATGAAGCCGGTGATGCTGAAGCATTACACCAGCCGCGAAAAGCTGGAGCCGCAGCAGAACATCTGGATCCGCACCACCGGCCCGGTGCCGGCCGACCGCGGCATCCAGGCGGCGGTGCTTGCCTACCTCTCCGACATGACGCTGCTCGACACCTCGACCTTTGCGCACGGCCGCGCCATTTTCGACCGCGACATCCAGGCGGCGAGCCTCGACCATGCGATGTGGTTCCATCGCAGCCATCCGCTCGATGATTGGATCCTGTACACGCAGGACAGCCCGTCGACGCAGGGGTCGCGCGGCTTCACCCGCGGCTCGCTGTTTGCCCGCGACGGCACGCTGATCGCCTCGGTTGCCCAGGAAGGCCTGATCCGGCTGAAGCGGCCGCCTGCCGAATAGGCATTTTCGAAAAATTGCCTACTTTTTAATCAGTGACTGTCCGTTGACAGTGCGCACCGTGCCGCCGGGACTCGACCGATCCGTTTATTTACAATGAGTTAACACCCTGCTTCGGCAACTGGCACGGAGCTTGAATCCTGTTGGGCACTCTCCGGGCTTTTTGGGATCGGTGAAGGTGTGCAAACGCGGGGGACCGCAACAGCAAAGGGTGAAACCTTATGAAAATCGTGATGGCAATCATCAAGCCGTTCAAGCTCGACGAGGTGCGCGAAGCGCTCACCGCCGTCGGCATCCAGGGCCTGACCGTCACCGAAGTCAAAGGCTACGGGCGTCAGAAGGGACATACGGAAATCTATCGCGGGGCGGAATACGCGGTCAGTTTCCTGCCGAAAATCAAGATCGAAGTCGCGGTTAGCACAGACCTGGTCGACAAGGCCGTCGAAGCCATCACGGCGGCGGCCAAGACCGGCCAGATCGGCGACGGCAAGATCTTCGTCTTCGGCATCGATCAGGCGGTGCGCATCCGTACCGGCGAAACAGACACCGACGCACTTTGAGCGGCGAACACGTATTCCAATGGAGAGTTCAATGAATATACCTTCCACCTTGAAGTCAGTGGCGCGCTCCGCGCTGCTGGGCTCCTTAGCGCTCGGAGCATTGGGCACGGTTGCTGCCTTCGCGCAGGAGGCGGCTCCCGCCGTCGCGGCGGCAGCGCCAGCAGCGCCGGCTTTTACCGTCGACAAGGGCGACACCACGTGGATGATGATTTCCACCGTGCTGGTGCTGTTGATGACCATTCCCGGCCTTGCGCTTTTCTACGGCGGCCTGGTTCGTACCAAGAACATGCTGTCGGTGCTGATGCAGGTCTTCACCATCACCAGCGTGGTCATGATCATCTGGGTCTTCTACGGCTACAGCCTCGCCTTCACCCCGGGCAACGCCTTCGTCGGCGGCCTTTCGAAGATGTTTCTCTCCGGCGTCAACGTATCGACGCTTTCGGAAACCTTCAGCAAGGGCGTCGCCATTCCTGAACTGGTGTTCGTCGTCTTCCAGATGACCTTCGCCTGCATCACGCCCGCCCTGATCGTCGGCGCATTCGCCGAACGCGTCAAATTCTCCGCCTTGATCCTTTTCGTTATCCTATGGGTGACGTTAATCTACTTCCCGATCGCGCACATGGTCTGGTTCTGGGGCGGCCCGAGCGCCTATGCCGACCCGTCCGGCCTGATCTTCAGCTTCGGCGCCATCGACTTCGCCGGCGGCACGGTCGTTCACATCAATGCGGGCATTGCCGGTCTCGTCGGCGCGCTGATGATCGGCAAGCGCATCGGCTACAAGAAGGACATCATGGCGCCGCACTCGATGACGCTGACCATGGTCGGCGCTTCATTGCTGTGGGTCGGCTGGTTCGGCTTCAACGCCGGTTCGAACCTCGAAGCGAACGCCTATGCGGTGCTGGCCATGATCAACACCTTCGTCGCCACGGCGGCGGCGGCGGTGGCCTGGATCGTGCTTGAATCGCTGCTGCGCGGCAAAGCCTCCATGCTCGGCGCGGTTTCGGGCGCCGTCACCGGCCTCGTCGCGATTACGCCGGCTGCAGGTTTTGCCGGCCCGATGGGCGCTATCGTGCTTGGCATCGTCGCCACCTTCGTCTGCTACTTCTTCGTCTCGGTGGTGAAGAACACGTTCGACTATGATGACAGCCTCGATGTCTTCGGCGTCCACTGCGTCGGTGGCATCATCGGTGCGCTAGGCACTGGCATTCTGGTCAATCCCGCCCTCGGCGGCGCCGGCATCGTCGACTATTCGACGGCCGACTTCGCCGCCGGCTATGCCGGCACGGCCACGCAGCTCCTGGCACAGGGCAAAGGCGTCCTGGTAACCCTGCTGTGGTCGGGCATCGGCAGCGCAATCCTCTACAAGGTCGTCGACTTGATCATCGGTCTGCGTCCGACAGCCGACGCCGAGCGCGAAGGCCTCGACCTGACTTCGCATGGCGAAGCGGCCTACCACTCGTAAGCCTTGCGGGGCGGCCTCGGCCGCCCGCATTCTCCCATCCCGTCGTGACGCTCCCGAAAGGAGTTCACGCTTTGAGGCCCGGGTCATTCCGGGTCTCTCTTTTTGGCAACCGTGCTGGCAGGCCTCGATCCCTGCGCAATCACGTTCTAGTGATGGCCGCCGGCGGGGAGACGTCGACCGGATTGGTTCCGAACCGGTGAGACTGCCTACAGTGGAGTGAGCAAGATCGTGGCTCTGGGTGCGTATAGTTAATGCGGCCTTAACCTTCCCCCCGATAGTCTGACATCCGAATCTGCCGGAGTGCGTCATGCGCCCGGCCAGTCCATGACAGACGGGGAACGAAGCATGCGTTCAGGGGCTTCAGCACCGCTCGCGCTGACCGATACGGGGCACGGCATCCAGGCATTCGCGCGGCGCCAGGTCGGGCGGCTGGTCGGCGCCGGCCTGTTTGCGCTGGTCGCCTTTGGCGTCGCGGCGCTGGCGACCTGGAAGGTCGCCGATCCCAGCTTCTCGCACGCCACCGACAACATCGTCACCAACGCCATGGGCTATGCGGGCGCGGTATTCTCCGACCTCGCCATGCAGTTCTTCGGCCTTGCCGCGGTCGCCGCCCTGGTGCCGGCGGTGATCTGGGGCTTTCTCCTGTTTTCGGCGCGCGGCGTCGATAGGCTGCCGAAGCGCGGCGTTGCCTGGTTCGGCTTCGCGCTGCTCGCGGCGGCGATGGCCGGCTGCGTGGTGCCGCCCAAGACGTGGCCGTTGCCGACCGGCCTCGGTGGCGTGCTCGGGGACATGGTGCTCAATGTTCCGGGCCTGGTCATTGGCGGCTACCCGACTGGCATCGTTGCCAGCATCATTGCCATGGTGCTCATTGCGCCGGCGCTGTGGCTGTTTGCCTATGGCTCGGCGCTGATTGCGCGCAAGAACGGCTTTGCCGTCATGGAGCGCACCGCGGAGCCCGATCCCCGAGAGGACGACCTGCTCTTCGACGAAGACGACGACGAGGGCGACGAAGGGATACTGGCGCTCGGCGCCATTACCCATTGGTGGCTGTCTTTCCGCGCCTGGATGCATCGCCGGGCTGTGCGCCGCCAGCAGGAGCGCGACGAGTTCGAGCCGGAGATGGAGCAGCGCTCCACCGCATGGCGCCGCGCCGCCGAACGGGTCGAATCGGCGGAATTCGCCGAAGCGCGGATGAGCCCGGATGGCCGCGCCCGCGTCGAGCCGGAGTTCTTCGCCGCCATGGTCAATGACCGCAGCGTTTCCGTCGATCCGGACGATGACGACGTCCTCGATGCCGGTTTCGACAATGGCGACGAGGAGGTCGAACTCGACGACGAGCCGGTCCAGCGCCGTGCCGCGACGAACGCCAAGGTGCAGAACTTCCGCTCCGATGCAGCGACCCGCGTCGCCGCACCTGCGCCGCGTCCCGCTCCGGGCGCGCGCTTCCAGCGCGAGGCGCAGACCTCGCTGATCGGCTCGGAAACATTCGAAATGCCGTCGCTGCATTTCCTGTCGGAGCCGAAGAACGTGGTGCGCGACGCCAGCCTGTCCAAGGACGCGCTGGAGCAGAATGCGCGCCTGCTCGAAGGCGTTCTGGAGGATTTCGGCGTCAAGGGCGAGATTATCGCGGTACGGCCCGGCCCGGTGGTCACGCTCTATGAGTTGGAGCCGGCGCCCGGCATCAAATCGTCGCGCGTCATCGGCCTGTCCGACGACATCGCCCGCTCGATGAGCGCCATTGCCTGCCGCGTCGCCGTGGTGCCCGGCCGCAACGCCATCGGCATCGAATTGCCGAATACCAAGCGCGAGACCGTCTATCTCCGGGAGATCCTGGCCAGCCGCGATTTCGAGACGACCAAGTCCAAGCTGGCGCTGGCGCTGGGCAAGACCATCAATGGTGAGGCGGTGATCGTCGACATCGCCAAGATGCCGCATGTGCTGGTCGCCGGCACCACCGGCTCCGGCAAGTCCGTCGCCATCAACACCATGATCCTGTCGCTGCTCTACAAGCTGACGCCGCAGGACTGCCGGCTGATCATGATCGACCCGAAGATGCTCGAACTCTCCGTCTATGACGGCATCCCGCACCTGCTGACGCCGGTGGTCACCGACCCGAAGAAGGCGGTGGTGGCGTTGAAATGGACCGTGCGCGAGATGGAGGACCGCTACCGCAAGATGTCCAAGGTCGGCGTGCGCAACATCGACGGCTTCAACGCGCGCGTGCAGTTGGCTGAAAAGAAGGGCGAAAAAATCTCGCGCACCGTGCAGACCGGCTTCGACCGCCAGACCGGCGAGGCGATCTACGAGACCGAGAACCTCGATCTCGAGCCGATGCCCTACATCGTCGTCATCATCGACGAAATGGCCGATTTGATGATGGTCGCCGGCAAGGACATCGAAGGCGCCGTGCAGCGCCTGGCACAAATGGCGCGCGCGGCCGGCATCCATGTCATCATGGCGACGCAGCGTCCGTCGGTCGACGTCATCACCGGCACCATCAAGGCCAATTTCCCGACCCGTATCTCCTTCCAGGTGACGTCGAAGATCGACAGCCGCACCATTCTGGGCGAGCAGGGCGCCGAGCAGCTGCTCGGCATGGGCGACATGCTGTACATGGCCGGCGGCGGCCGCATCCAGCGCGTGCACGGCCCGTTCGTCGCCGACGACGAGGTCGAGAAGATCGTCGCCCATCTGAAGCTGCAGGGCGTGCCCGAATATCTCGACGCCATCACCGAGGATGACGGCGAGGACGATGACGAGCCGTCGGGCAAGGGCGGCGCTGGCGGTGGCGGCAACAGCAATTTCGAGGATTCCGACGATCCCTACGACCAGGCGGTCTCGGTCGTGCTGCGCGACGGCAAGGCGTCGACCAGCTATATCCAGCGCCGGCTCGGCATCGGCTACAACCGCGCCGCCTCGATCATCGAGAAGATGGAGAAGGAAGGCATTGTCGGCCCGGCCAACCATGCCGGCAAACGCGAAATCCTGGTGCCGACCGAGGACGACAAGTTCTGATCAGCCGATACGGCCCGGCGGCAACCTTGAACCTTTTGGCGCGTTACAGCGACTGAGCGCTGTCCGGCCCGCCAAACTTAAGTCTAACTGGGGGTCCACGGACTGCAACGAGACACACACCACACGAGAGTGACCGGCATGAAAAACGATCTTTCCGCGATCAGCGATTTCGCTCCAACCCGTCGCCAGTTGCTCGGCCTTGGCCTGATGCTTGCCGGCGCCGCGGCCATCAACGTCGTGCCGGGGTTCCAGCTCTTGGCCTCGGCGCAGGCGGCGGTGCCGCCGACGGCGCAAAAGATCGCCGACCATTTCTCCTCGGTCAAATCGATGAGCGGCGAGTTCGTCCAGTTCGGCCCCAACAACCAGCAGACCGGCGGCAAGTTCTTCCTTGAGCGGCCAGGCAAGATTCGCTTCAACTATGACGGCAAGTCGAATTTCCGGGTGATTTCCGACGGCAAGTCGGTGGTCATCCTCAACAAGCGGCTGAAAACGTCCGATCTCTATCCGTTGTCGAAGACACCGCTGAAGCTGTTGCTCGACACCAAGATCGACCTCTCGGGCGGCCGCGTCAAATCGATCAAGGAAGAGAGCGACCTCACCACCATCCAGCTTGCCGACAAGTCGGTGTTCGGCAATTCGAAGATCACCATGATGTTCGATCCGAAATCCTATGATCTGCGCCAGTGGACCATCACCGACGCGCAGGGCAAGGACACCACGGTGATGATCTACAACACCAAGGAAGGCGTCAGCTTCCCTGCGGATACGTTCGCCATCGACTATACGGCGAACCGCGAGCTGAACACCAACCACCGCTAGATCCGGTCAGGCCGGCCTGCAAATGGCGATCTCCTGCGCTTCCGGCGCTCACGTGGTGTAAGTACGCTCCGCTCCGTCGGAGACCACCATTTTCGACTCGGCCTGACCTGAATCAGGGCCGCCGCCCGCAAAGGCTGGCTTGTGTTTGTGGCGCTCGGCTGGCAGTAGATCGGCGACCTTGTTCGGATCGCCGCATGCCCTTCTCCATCGCCACCTGGAACATCAATTCCGTGCGCCTGCGCATGCCGATCGTCGAGCGGCTGCTGACGGAGCAGGCGCCCGATGTGCTTTGCCTGCAGGAGACGAAGGTTCCCGACGAGCTGTTTCCGGAAAAGGCGTTCCGCAAGGCCGGCTACGAGCACATCGCATTCCATGGCCAGAAGGGCTATCACGGCGTTGCGACGGTGGCGCGGCGGCCGATCGAGATTGTCGAGAAACGGCGCTTCTGCGAGATCGATGACAGCCGGCATCTGTCGGTCAAGGTGCAGGCCGGCGGCAAGGCAATCCTGGTCCACAATTTCTACGTGCCGGCCGGCGGCGACGAGCCCGATCCGGAGATCAACCGCAAGTTCCGCCACAAGCTCGATTTCGTTGCCGAGATGAACGCCATCCACGCCGCGCATGACGAGGTGTCGGCTTCGATCCTGGTCGGCGACCTCAACATCGCGCCGCAGGAGCACGATGTCTGGTCGCACAAGCAATTGCTCAACGTCGTCAGCCACACGCCGGTCGAGACGCAAAATTTCGACGCGATGCGGATCGCCGGCGACTGGGTCGACCTGATGCGGCTCGACGTGCCGCCAGAGCAGAAGCTCTACACCTGGTGGAGCTATCGCGCGCGGGACTGGGAAGCCTCGAACCGCGGCCGCCGGCTCGACCATGTCTGGTCGTCACCGAACCTGGTGCCGAGCTTTGCCCGCTATGAGATCCTGCGAGAGGCGCGTGGCTGGGAGCGGCCCTCGGACCATGTGCCGGTGATTGCGCGGTTCGACCTGGATTAGGCGTGCCGATATTCAGGTGAGGCCGGCCTGCAATGGCCGATACCTGCGCTTCCGGTGCGTACTTTGAGTACGCCCCGCTCCGGTTCTCGGTATCAGCCATTTTCGACTCGGCCTGACCTGAATCTCGACACACCCAAGCGTCAGCGCGGTCGCGGGGACCTACCCGCCAAACCTTGGGGCCAACTTCTCGATGCGGGCGATCATGGCCTGAAAATCATCGAGGATGCGCTGGTGCAGTTTCACCGCCACTTCGGGATATTCCTCCAGGATGCGGCGAAACATCTTGCGGCTCAACCTTATCACTTCCGAATCGGTCTCGGCCGAGGCGCTGGTCAGCCGTCTTGAGTCGGCGATCAGCGCCAGTTCGCTGAGGATCGTGCCGGGGCCGGCGGTGCCGATCGGGATGCGGTCGCCGTCATGCTCGCGGTAGAGCACGATGCGGCCACTGACCACGATATAGGCTGAGTCGGCTTCGTCATCCTCGCGGTACAGCTTGCGGTCGGCCTGCAGATGGGTGGCTTCGGCGCCGAAAGCGAGCAGGCGCAGTTGTTCCTGCGTGAAACCCTCAAAGAGCTTCACGGCGGACAGGATGCGGATGTCGTCATCCAGCGCCATCTCTAGCTGCGTCCCCGAACGGTCAGTCCAATCCCTCCCTTAGAGCGCCGCGCGTCCAATTGGACGCGCAAAGGACGCTCTAACACTTCAATCTGCGCAGCGGGCCGATCCAGGCTCCCCCAGCCGGATCCTCCCCGAAACAGTCCCGCCCCGACCGCTTATTGAACAATGAAAAGTTTAAGGAACCAGCTTGTAGCCGCCGCTTTCTGTCACAAGAATTTCAGCATTGGAAGGATCGCGCTCGATCTTCTGGCGCAGCCGGTAGACGTGAGTTTCCAGCGTGTGCGTGGTGACGCCGGAATTGTAGCCCCACACTTCCTCGAGCAGGACGTCGCGCGTCACCACCTTCTGGTCGGCTCGATAGAGATATTTGATGATCGAGGCTTCCTTCTCGGTCAGCCGCACCTTGCCGCCGCGCTGGTCGATCAGAAGCTTCTGGCTGGGCTTGAACGTGTAGGGCCCGACCGAAAAGGTGGCGTCCTCGCTCTGCTCGTGCTGGCGCAGTTGTGCGCGTATGCGGGCGAGCAGCACGGCGAAGCGGAACGGCTTGGTGACATAGTCGTTGGCGCCGGCCTCGAGGCCCAGAATTGTGTCGGAATCGGTATCGTGGCCGGTCAGCATGATGATCGGCGCCTTGTAGCCGCCCTTGCGCAGGATCTTCACCGCCTCGCGGCCATCCATGTCGGGCAGCCCGACATCCATGATGAGCAGGTCGATGAGCCCGCCGCGCGCCGCGGCGACGCCTTTGGCGGCGGTCGCTTCCTGCAAGACGTCGAATTCTTCGTAAAGGGCCAGTTGCTCGACGAGGGTTCCGCGCAGGTCGTCATCGTCGTCAACGATCAGAATGGTACGTGATGTCATGGATCAATCCATTGTTTTAAAAAGAATTTTCAGTTGACCGCCCCCCATTTATGCGGAAGCTGACCGGCGCAACAGTCCGATCACAGTGATTTGTTCCGTGACACGATCATACAAGAAAAAACGCGATCGCAATGCAGCCGGCGCAATTTTGCCGAAAAGGCTGGGTGTGCTGGTGGTTCGGGCGAGGCCGGGCAACCCCAGCCAGGGGATATTGCAAGCCGGCAGCAAGGTGTTTGCCTGTGCGCTCGGACGCGGCGGCATCTCGGCCAATAAGCGCGAAGGCGACGGTGCGACGCCGCTTGGCGAAATGCGGATTTTGTCAGGATATTTTCGGGGCGATCATTTCGCGGCCGGCCGCAAAACCCGGCTGGCGATGGCGCCGATCGGCGCCGATCTCGGCTGGTGCGAGGTGCCGGACGACCGCAACTACAACCGGCCGGTGAAAATCCCCTATGGCGCCAGCCATGAGCGAATGCGGCGCGACGACCGCCTCTATGACGCCTGCCTTGTGCTCGACTGGAACATGGCGCCGCGCCGGCGCGGCCGCGGCAGCGCCATCTTCTTTCATCTGACCCGCCCAGGCTTCACACCGACGCAAGGCTGCGTGGCGGTGACAGCGCGGACAATGGCGCGGCTGTTGCCGCTGGTGTCGGACCGGACCGTGGTGAGGGTGGTGAGGTAGGGAGTAGGGAGTAGGGAGTAGGGAGTAGGGAGTAGGGAGTAGGGAGTAGGGACTAGCGAGAAGCGAGTTGGGAGTAGGGCTCTCAATTAAACAAATCTACGGGCCAACCTCAACGG
>NZ_JAMYVF010000018.1:0-132314 GCF_040323735.1 Mesorhizobium sp. M0029 | reverse complement strand
GTGTCATTGGACGCGCCGGCCATCACGAGATTGGCCGCGGTTTTGACGCCCGCGCGCATCTGCAGGTAACTCGTCACGTAGGACCAGCCATCGGCGATGCCGAGGCAGACCAAGCACAGGACGGGCAGCAACATGGCAAACTCCACGGCGGCTATCCCGGATTTGTCCCGGACAATGCGCAAGGTCCGCCCACCCATCCCGCTACTCGACAAGCTGAACGGACAGTGCCGCCGGAATGTCGTCCATCCCGAGGCCTTTGCAGTTCTGCTTGATCGTCGTACTGCCTGACCACTGGATGGTGTCGGCGACGACCTGAGTGCAGCCACCGTTCCCCGAGAAGTTGCCAAGGTAGTTGACCTGCTGCCTGGGAAAATAGATGGCGCCGGTCAAAAGCGAGTCCGCTGTGCCGTTGAAGGTGCTCTGTGCCGCAGTCCCGGTCCTGTCGCCGTAGAACAGCACGCCGGAATAGGCTCCGGAGGTAGGCGCGCTCAGCGTCACCTTGGCGTTGCCGTTCATGCTGACGGTGTTGCTGCCTGCCATGAAGATGGTTACCCCGCTGCCGGCGACGACCGCGTTGGCGTTGACCTTCATACCGCCCTGCACGACGTAGACGCCGGGCTGCAGGGTGACGTTGCCGCTGAGGCTCATGCCGCTACAGTAGGTGCCAGGCTGGAGTGTTTGCGACGTCTTGTTGCCGTTGACATTCTTGCAAGGGTTGCCGGCTGTCGGCGTCGCCAAGCCGGAGAAAGGATCGGCTGCCGGCAAGGCTCGGGTGATGTTGGACTTGCAGACTGTGGTCGCTGGATTGTTCAGCACCATGCCGCCGACCGTGATCAGGCAGTCGGCCTTGAGCACCGCCGAGCCCTGCGTCTTTATGGCGTCCGAGGCAATCGAGTCCGACATGACCGAACAGCCGGTGAGGTTGACGGTGGTGTTGCCGGAAAAGAGCGCAGCCTGGGAGGCCGACGGACTGAGCGCCAGCACGCAAGCTTTGGAGGCGTCATTGATCAGCGCCACCGCCCTTGCCTGTTCGGCAACGGGCGCCTGGTTGAAAATCGCCGTGAAGTAGCGGTCGAGGTTCTGCTTGACGATGACCTCCACTGCCTTCTTCGCGGTGTTCGGGCCGGACAATGGCGGCGTGTTGACCTGGATCGTGCCCGGCGTGGCAAAATTGTTCGAGGTCGCGGACTGCGTGGCGGCGGCGATGATGGTCGGGTTATCGGAACCCGCGACTTTCTCGAGCGCGCCGGCATAGGCCGCGGCATCGGCAACGGCCTGCAGCTTGAGGCTGCTGTAATACCAGAAGGATGTCTCCACACCGAGGCCGGCGCCGCCAACCACGACCGGCAAGGTGAAGGCAACGATGACGGCAACGTTACCGTTCGTGGCGCGCCTTAGGCGGCTCAAAGCAAACCAAATCCGGGTGAACGCGTTGGATGCCATATGTATTAGAAACCACGAATAGATAAACGAATGTCTAAAAACTCCATTCCGATTCGACGTAGTCGAACGGGCTAGCTAGGCGCAAGTTGCAGCGACCGCGCAACATCCTGTCGGAGGTTCCGCCCCAATCGACGAATGCGAAATATGCCGCTATCCCGAACTTTGTTGTCGACCAAGTGACATTTAAATGCCCCCTCTGCGAAGAAGCTATCGAGAAGACAGGGGACACCGCGCTGCCGGTAAGGGGAAAGATCGGCTCACGCCGCCTCAGGAACTTTGTGCAATCCGTCCGGGGCTGGCTCTGAGGGCCACACACGCCCGAAACCAACCACTCCAGCCACGATCAGTCCGTGAGGCGCCCACGAAACAACGTGGTGCCGTCGGTCAGCTGCGACCTGGAGATATCCCGGAACCCAGCTTCGGCCATCCACCCGCGATACTGACCTTCCGTGTACGATTCGCCTGCGCGGTAAAGGTTCAGGAAGGTGAGATTGAGAAAGACACCCTCAGGCGGGCCGAGACGGTCGTCATCGACGACACCCCACCCCGCAATTGCGATCTCGCCTCCTTGGGTGAGGCAACGCGCCGCGTTCAGGATCGAACTGCGCGCCTGGTCCGGCGGCAGGACCTGGACGACAGCCTTCAGGATTGCCAAGTCATGCCGGCCGGTCGATGGAGCGACCGTTATGTCGCCTTCTTCGACAACCACATCGCCGGCACCGTATTCCGACAGGATCGCTGGTGCGACCGCTGCGACCGTCGGGAGTTCCATCAAAGTCGCCGCAATATGCGGCCATCGCTCGCGAAGTCCGACCAGAATGGTCCCGGCGCCGCCGCCGATGTCGATCACCGAACGGACCGCCGAGAGGTCCAGCTCACGGGCCAGATTCCGGCCGAAAATCACCCCTCCCGGTGCGAGCATGCGGCTGAAGGCCGCTGCGGATTCTGGCCCCGCTTCAGAAAAGTCATGCAGCGCGGCCGGCCGGTTCTGCCGCAGCGACTCTGCGGTCAAAAGGTCGGCTCCCCAGAGTTCGCGCAGCAGCACATGATCGCCGCCGCGATAGGTCGGCTTGGACGCGTCAAGAAACTCCGACGCTTCGGCTCCGTTGCGAAACTGACCATCCTCGACGTCGAGGAGACCGATGCTGGCGAGCGCGTAGAGGAGCCGCGACAGACGAGCGGGCTCGACTTTGAGCGCTGCCCCAAGGCTGTCGGCAGTCGCAGCATCGCCGCCGAGCCAGGTGAAGATGCCAAGGTCCAGCCCGGCACGAAGCGCCAAGGCGGGGGGCACCCCTGCGATCAGCTTGTCGATCCGATCGGAATCCACCATGTCATATCCCGTTGTGCGATCCAGGATCGACCTTGAACAGCTCGGCCAACCTCGTCAAATCAGTTCGCCAGCGCGCCGCTCTCCGCGTCGAGCAGGTTCAGCTTGGCGGTATCGGGTTCGACGTAAAGCGTATCTCCGGGGCCGGCGCTGATCCTACCAGCGCCCGCGACCGTTGTGCGCCGGCCCGGCATACCTCAAAAATCCGGCTGTGATAATGGCTGGTCGCGCCTTCGGACGCTACGCAGGCAAGGCCAGCAGCGCCAGTCCGGCCAGCGCCGAGCCGGCCAATGTCGGCAGCATGCCGATCCTCAGTTTCAGCATGGCGACCATAGCGGCTGCCGCCAGCAGCGCGGCACGCCAATCCAGCGACGACAGCACCGGCACCTCCATGCCCAGGCCAACGCGGTGCACCGCGCCGAAGACGACATGCAGTGCGAACCACAGCGCAAGGTTCATCACCACGCCGACGACAGCCGCCGTGATCGCACTCAGCGCCGCCGACAGTGCCTTGTTGCCGCGCAGCGCTTCGATGTAGGGGGCACCGAGAAAGATCCAGAAGAAGCACGGCACGAACGTCACCCAGAGCGTCAGCAATGCGCCGAGCGATCCGGCGACAAGCGGTCCCATCGCACCGGCGTGCCGGTAGGCGGCGACGAAGCCGACGAATTGCAGCACCAGGATCAATGGTCCCGGCGTCGTCTCGGCCAGGCCAAGCCCATCGACCATTTCACCCGGCGCCAGCCAGCCGAACGACGTCACCGCTGCCTGCGCGACATAGGAGAGTGCGGCGTAGGCGCCGCCGAATGTGACCACCGCCATCAGGCTGAAGAAGCCGCCAAGCTGTGCCCAAACACTGGCAGGGCCGGTCAGCGCCAGGATCAGTACGACCGGCCCGAGCCAGATCGGCAGCCAGATCGCGATGGTGCGCGGCGCGTGCCATTTCGTCGGCTTGGTGTGAGCGAGTTCGCCGCGTTCGAACATGACGTCGACGGCGCCCCTGACATCGGGCAAATTGTCCTTGCCGCGTGCGGCTCCGGAAAAACGCGCCGGTGCCAGGCGGTTGCCGATCCAGCCGGTCAGCCCTGCAACCAGGATGATCAGCGGAAACGGGAGCCTGATGACATAAATGGCAAGGAACGCGGCCACCGCGATCGCCATCATCACCCGGTTCTTGAGCGCCCGTTTCCCGATGCGGAGGACCGCCTCGACGACGACGGCCAGCACCGCCGCCTTGATGCCGAAAAACAGCGCCTCGATGACGGGCGCATCATTGTAAAGCACGTAGAAGATGCTGAGGCCCAGCATGACAAACGCACCGGGCAGCACGAACAGGATGCCGGCAACGAGGCCGCCGGCGGTCCGGTGCAGCAGCCAGCCGATATAGATGGCGAGCTGCTGTGCCTCGGGGCCTGGCAGAAGCATGCAGTAGTTGAGCGCATGCAGGAACCGCTGCTCGCCGATCCAGCGGCGATCCTCGACCAATTCCTTGTGCATCAGCGCGATCTGTCCGGCCGGCCCGCCGAAGGAGAGCAGGCCGATCCTTGCCCACAGTTTCGCGGCTTGGCGGAAGGTCGGGACGATCGGAGCCTCGGTAGCCTGTGCATCGTCGTCCGCGGCAAGGGCGCTCATGGCGCTTTGCCCGCGCTGGGCCAATTGTGGGTTTCGTCAGTGGCATCGCGGCACCATCTGAAGAACGCATCGTAGAGCAGCATGGCGGCATCAAGCTGTTCGAGATCGTCGCGGAACATGCGCGACAGCCCGAGCGATGCAGCGAGGAACCCGGCCGCCTGCGGTACGAGATCGAGGCGCGCCGTATCGGCTGCACGCACGATCAGCGCAAGGCGATCGAGCGCTTCGGACCGCAACCCGAACTCTTCGATCATCGTGTCGAAGGTGCAGCGCTCGCCGCGATGGCTCCAGAACACGTCGTCGATGTCGAAGGCAACCGCCCCAAACCGATCGGCGGCCGCCAGCACTTCAGACGGCTCGACAAACAGGAACACCGCCGAGGGATCGACGAAGCGGCGGATCAGCCAGGGACAGGCGATGCGGTCGACCTTGGGGCGGGCACGCGTCACCCAGACCGTGCGGCCCTTGTCGTCGCGGGGCGGTATCTTGTCGGCCTTGACCAGAAGTCCCTTGGCCGCCTGCCACGCCTCGAAGCCGCCTTCAAGAGATTCGGCAGCAATGCCCTCATGGCGCAGCCATGCGGCAACGCCTTGCGAGAGCTTCAGCCCCTTCTGGCAGATGACGACAGCATGAGCCCCCGTGAACTCGGCCGCCCAGCTCGAAACAGACTTGAAGTCGCGCCGGCACGAGGCCGGAAGCAGCCGCGGATCGACGTCGTAGTCTTCGTCGATGCGGACATCGACAAGAACAGGCGCGTCGGACAGACCGACAAGGCGGGAAAGCTGCGCTACGGTGATTGCGGTTGTTGACGGCATGGCGTCCACCTCCAGAGTGAGAGTTTGGACGCGATCATTGGGCTGACGCCTCACGGGGTCGTCGCGAAGGAACCCCTTGCCACAATGCTGGATTGATCCTTCGTATTTGTCAAGGAAAGAGCGGCGCCGGGGGACCGCGCCTACTGCGCCGTCCAGCCGCCATCCATCGGCAAGGTGGTGCCGGTGATCTGTCTGGCTGCGTCAGAGCACAGGAACAGAGTCAGCGCGGCGAGCTCCTCGACGGTGACGAATTGCTTCGTCGGCTGCGCTGCCAGCAGCACGTCGTGCTTGACCTGTTCCTCGGTCATGCCGCGCGCCTTCATCGTGTCGGGGATCTGTTTTTCGACCAGTGGCGTCCAGACATAGCCGGGCGCGATGGCGTTGACGGTGATGCCGTCCTGCGCGACTTCCAGCGCTACCGTCTTGGTCAGACCCGCTATGCCGTGCTTGGCCGAGACGTAAGCCGACTTGAACGGCGAGGCGACCAGTGCATGCGCCGACGCGGTGTTGATGATGCGGCCCCATTTGCGCGCCTTCATGCCGGGCACCACGGCCTTGATCGCGTAAAAGGCGGCAAGCAGATTGATGCGGATGATGGCTTCCCACTTGTCGTCGGGAAACTCCTCGATTGGCGCGACATGCTGTATCCCGGCATTGTTGACCAGAATGTCGAGGCTGCCCAAGGCCTGCTCGGCTTCGCGCACCATGGCGGTCACCGCTGCGCCGTCCATCATGTTGGCGCCGGAGTAGCGGCACTGGACGCCGAAATCCTTCTCGATGCCGGCGCGCTCCTGTTCGATCGCCGCGGCTTCGCCAAGGCCGTTGATCGTGACGTTGGCGCCCTCGGCGGCAAGGGCGCGGGCAATGGCCAGGCCAATGCCGCTGGTCGATCCGGTGACGAGCGCATTCTTCGAAGAAAGGGAACCCATGGAGATCTCGCGACTGTTGGGAGGGACTACAAAGGCACATAGTTTGTGCGCCGCAACATGACAACGCCATAACCATATGTCGGCGCTGTTACAGCACTAAAACGCGCTTTGCCGGCCTCGCCGAGCGCCGTCTCAAGGCTGACACGTCAAGGCTGACACGGCAGTGTTATGGTGCGGCGCAACATAGTCGGCCGCGCATTCGCGCAGTCATTCCTGAACCATCGATCCAACGAATCAGGGGGGCTGTAGCTTGAAATCGCCGATGTCGTGATGCGTGCCTATGCCATGCCGCTCACCAACCGTCCTTTCCGCCCGGCCCGTATCGCTTCTTCGACCGCGACGCCCTAAGCTATCCCGCAATCTCCAGTAGGGCCGATACCAGCAAGTGGCGTTCGTCGGCGGACAGCACGTCGGAATCGAAGAGGTTCATGCTGCGCAGCCCTTCGATGGCCAGAAAGCAGACCAGCAGCGTCTTGAGGTCCGGCGTCTCGCTCTTCAGCCGCTGCAGCAGCTGTGACTTGAAGGCTTTTATCGGCGTCAGGAAATCCGGATCCTCGGCGATCGCAGAGAATATCCACGAAGCCGTCGGCTTCGGCTCCTCACAATCATCCGCCGAGAGCCGGATATAGGTGGCGAGGAGGCTCTCGCCGCTGGCGCCGGCGACACGGCCCGATTCCAGCGCCAGCTCGAAGGCGCGCAGGTAATTCTCCACCAGGCCCTGCATCAGTTTGGCCTTGGTCGGAAAGTTATATAACAGGCCGCCTTTCGACACGCCGGCGCGGCTGGCGACGGCGTCAAGCGACAGGCTGCCGGGACCGGCCTCGCGTGCGACATCGGCGGCGGCGGCGAGTATCTTGTCGCGCGAATTTGCCCTTCGGGTCTTCATCGATCCCTTCCCCCGCACCAGCCTAGGCGGAATTGACAAGACCGTCCAGACGGTACAGTAAGTTCGCCGTCATTTGTAATCGGGACCTGGCGTCGATAAGTGTCCCGCTATTCGGCTATTTTGCCGGACATCGGCCGAGGGGACAGTTCGTGAAGCGCTTCATCTCTATCACCGCAATTCTGCTTCTGCTCGCTTTGGTGTGCGTCGGCGTTGTCGGCTTCAACCTGTTCCGCGATAACGCTATCAAACAGTATTTCGCCACCATGAAGCCGCCGGCGACGACCGTATCGACGGTTGTCGTCAAGCCTTCCGACTGGACGCCGGGCGTCGAGGCGATCGGCACGGTACGCGCCGTGCGCGGTGTCGACCTTACCGTCGAGACCAGCGGCATCGTCAAGGACATCCTTTTCCATGCCAACCAGAAGGTGCCTGTCGATTCGGTCCTGCTGCAGCTCGACGATGCCGTCGAACGCGCGGATCTGGTCGCGGCCAAGGCGCAGTCCGTGTCCGACAAGACGGCACTCGAACGCGCGCTGGAACTGCAACGGCGCGGCGTCGGCACGGACGCCACGCTCGACACCGCTCAAGCCGCTGCATCGGCTTCCGCGGCGCAGGTCAACAAGCTGCAGGCCGTGCTTGATCAGAAGCAGCTGACGGCGCCGTTCGCCGGCACCGTGGGCATCCCCAAGATCGACCTCGGCCAATATCTCTCGCCCGGCAACGCAGTGGTGACCTTGCAGGATCTGGACACCATGCGGGTCGATTTCTCGGTACCCGAACAGCAGTTGCCGCTGCTCAAGATAGGCCAGGCGGTGCGGCTCGGCCTCGGCGGCACCGGCGGCGGCGCCGACATGCCGTTTGCCGGCTCCATTCGCGGCATCGATCCCAAGATCGACGCTTCAAGCCGCCTGGTGTCCGTCCGCGGCGAGGTCGCCAACCCTGACGGCAAGCTGACGCCCGGCCAGTTCGTCCAGGTTCGCGTCGAGCTGCCGCAGGAGAAAAACATTCTGTCCTTGCCGCAGACGGCATTGACGTCGAGCCTCTATGGCGACTTCGTCTTCGTCGTCGTTCCGGCGAAGCCGGCGGAAGGCGCCCCAGCCGCGAAACCCGAGGAAAAGCCTGCTGCAGGGGCCGACGCAGCAAAGCCGGCGGCAGATGCAAAGCCGGCAGACGCGAAACCGGCTGCCGAAGACGCCGCGGCGAAGCCCGCGGACAAGCCGGCTGTCGACCCCGCGAAGCCCGCGGCAGAACCGGAAAAGCCGGCGCTCGTGCTGTCGCAGGTGTTCGTGAAGCCCGGCCGCCGCAACGACGGCATGGTCGAGATCATCGAGGGCATCAAGGCCGGTGACGAGGTCGTCACCGCCGGTCAGAACCGTCTCTTCAACGGCATGTCCGTCGCTGTCGACAACACCATTGACCCCAGCAAGTCGGCTAACCAGCAGGCTCAGCAATGAACTTTTCCGACATCTTCATTCGCCGGCCGGTCCTCTCCACCGTCCTCGCCTGCATGATCCTGCTCCTGGGTTTCCAGGGCATCTTCAACCTGTCGATCCGGCAGTATCCCAAGGTTGACGAGACGGCGATCACCATCACCACCGCCTATCCCGGCGCCAGCGCCGACCTGATCCAGGGCTTTATCTCCGCCCCGATCGCGCGGGCCGTCGCCTCGACCGAGAACATCGACTACGTCACCTCGTCCAGCCGGCCGTCTTCGAGCACTGTGGTCGTCCAGATGAAGCTCGGCTCCAATCCGGATGTCGCGCTCACCGAGGTCCTGTCGAAGGTGCAGGGCGTACGCGGCACCTTGCCGGATGCATCCAAGGACCCGGTCATCGTCAAGGGCACCGGCCAAGAGTTCGCGATGATGTACATCTCGATGCAGAATCCGAACATGAGCAAGGAGCAGCTCACCGAATATATCGAGCGCGTCGTGCGGCCCCGCATGTCGACGGTCGAAGGTGTCGCCGACGTGCAGATCTTCGGCGCCGAGGAATATTCGATGCGGGTCTGGATCGACCCGGTCAAGCTTGCTGCGCGTGGCGTCACCGCCGCCGAAGTGCTGGCGGCGATCAACAACTCCAACTTCCTGTCGGCGCCCGGCAACACCGAGAACGAATATGTCGTCTCCTCGATCACGGTTCGCTCGACGCTGCAGACGCCTGAGGCCTTTGCCGAGCTTCCGCTGCGCTCGACGGACGGCCAGGTGGTGCGCTTGCGCGACGTGGCGCGAGTCGAGCTTGCCGCCGAGAGCACCGACACGAGGGTGAGCTTCAATGGCAAGCCCGGCACCTTCCTCGCCATCTTCCCGACGCCGGCCGCCAACCCGCTGACAACGGCGGAGGCGATCCACAAGATCGTGCCTTTGATTCAAGAGACGCTGCCGAAAGGCATGACCATCGAAATCGTCTACGATTCCACCGAACAGATCAGCGCCTCGATCGATGAAGTGTTCAAGACCATCGCCGAAGCCGTCGCCATCGTCGTCGTGGTCATCCTGTTGTTCCTCGGCTCATTCCGCTCGGTGATGATGCCGATCGTGACCATCCCGCTGTCGCTGGTCGGCGTCTGCTTCCTTTTGTTTGCGGTCGGCTATTCGATCAACCTTCTGTCGCTGCTGGCCATGGTGCTGGCCATCGGCCTTGTCGTCGACGACGCTATCGTGGTGGTGGAGAACATCCATCGCCACATGGAGGAGGACCACATGTCGCCGATGCAGGCGGCCTTCAACGGCATGCGCGAGATTTTCTCCGCCATCGTGGCCATGACCATCACGCTCGCCGCCGTGTTCGCGCCGCTGGCCTTCACCGGCGGCCTGACCGGCGCGCTGTTCCGCGAGTTCGCGGTGACGCTCGCCGGTTCGGTGGTGCTGTCCGGCCTCATAGCCGTCACCATCACGCCGATGATGGCGGCGCGTCTGCTCAAGACGGGATCGCACAGTCGCTTCCAGCGCGTCGTCGACGGAACCTTCAGCCGTGTCGAGCATGTCTATGAGCGGGCGGTCACCGCCTCCTTGAGAAATCGACCGGTGACGCTGCTGATGGTCGTGGCGCTGGTTGCGCTCACCGGCTTCATGTTCACCAAGACCTCGAGCGAACTGGCGCCGGAAGAGGACCAGGGCTTCCTGTTGTCTATCGTGACGGCACCGCGCTACGCGACCTCGGACTACACCGAGACCTACGTCAACCAGATCCTCGGCCTGGTGAAGGACATTCCCGAAACCAGGGCGCAATTCTCCGCCGTTGCCTTTGGCGGCGCCACCAACGGCGCCTTTGTCGGCTTCGCCTTCAAGGATTGGGCCGAGCGCCAGCGCAACTCAAAGGAGCTTCAAGCCGATATCCAGGGACGCCTCGGCAAGGTGGCCGGCGTCGAGGCCTTCGTCTTCGCGCCGCCGACGCTGCCGGGCTCCGGCGGCGGCCTGCCGATCTCCATGGTGGTGCGCTCGACCGGTGGTTCCGCGGAGGTCTACGAGGCGGCCGAGCAGATTAAGAACAAGGCGCAGGCCTCCGGCCGCTTCATCGTCGTGCAAAACTCGATGTCATACGACGCGCCGCAGGTGACGGTGACCATCGACCGCGACCGCGCGGCGGCTCTCAATCTGCCGATCGCCGACATCGGCCAGACGCTGACGCTGCTGGTCGGCGGCGCCGAAGTGGCTCAGTTCGACCGCGACTCCAACAGCTACGACATCATCCCGCAGGTGCCGAAGGAATTCCGCGACAATCCCGAGAAGCTCGGCGAATATTTCGTGCGTAGCGTGACCGGCGAAATGGTGCCGCTTTCAGCGGTGGTGAAGATTTCGACCAACGCCGCGCCGGCCGCGATCGAGCAGTTCAACCAGCTGAACTCGGCGACGATATCAGCGCTGCCGCTTCCCGGCGTCACCACGGGCGACGGGCTGCAGACCCTGGAGAACCTTGCCAAGGAGAGCCTGCCCGATACCTTCTTCATCGATTATTCCGGCCAGTCCCGGCAGGAGAAGGAGCAGGGCAACACGATCCTTATCGCGTTCGCAGCCGCCGTAATCGTCATCTATCTGGTGCTGGCGGCGCAGTTCGAAAGCTTCCGCGACCCGCTGATCATCATGATGGCGGTGCCACTGTCGATCTTTGGCGCCATCGTGCCGCTCAATCTGGGGCTTGGAACGCTCAATATCTACACGCAGGTCGGCCTGATCACACTGATAGGTCTGATCACCAAGCACGGCATTCTTCTGGTCGAGTTCGCCAACCAGCAGCGCGAGTTGCATGGCATGAGGCGGCGCGATGCGATCGTCGCCTCGGCCAAGGTGCGCTTGCGGCCGATCCTGATGACGACAGCGGCGATGGCGCTCGGCGTCGTGCCGCTGATCGTGTCCAGTGGTGCTGGTGCGGCGGCGCGCTATTCGATGGGCCTCGTGATCTTCACCGGCATCCTGGTCGGAACCATGTTCACCCTGTTCGTGGTGCCGATGTTCTACACCTTCATCGCCAGCAAGGACCTGCCGCACCACGCCGAAAAGCCAGACCCGAAGCTGATGCCGGTGCACGCGGACTGAGCTGCGAACGGCGTTAGCGAACAAACGAAAAGAGGCCGGAAATTTCCGGCCTCTTTTTTGACTGGATTGATTTACCGCGAAGCTCTGATGGAGCTTCAGGCGGGAACTTGCGGTGCGGCATGACCTGGCCGGCTGCGCTGCACCATCGCTCCAAACGCAGTCTGCTACTTGACGATGACGATGCTGGTGTTGGTCGGCCCGAAGGTTTCGACCAACTGGTAGAAGTCGGCGGCATTGTCGGGATGCAGCCGCACGCAGCCATGCGACGCCGGCCGTCCCAGCCGCTTGATGGCGTTGGTCGCATGCACGGCGTAGCCGCCGCTGAAGAAGACCGAATGCGGCATCGGCGCGTTGTCGTATTTCTTCGAATGCCACATCTCGTGCATGCGGGTCGGCTTGAACGAGCCGGTCGGCGTGACATGCGCACTGTCGCCGGTCGAGACCTTCCAGGCGAAAGTCGGCCGACCATCGACCAGCACTTCCATGGTCTGCTGCGACAGCGAAACACGCGCCACGATCTGGTTTGCCGCGGCATGGGCGGTGCTGTTGGCGGCGCCAAGCAGAAGCGCGGCGCCGCCGGCTGCGGCGGTGACGTTGATGAGTTTGGCGGAAATGGCTTTGTACATGATGGCTCCCCTTTGCCGGTCGTGCCGGCGTCAATTCGGTGGCCGCCTTATCCCCGCGCCATGTTTCAGACTGACTTCGCTGAGGCTCGTTTGTGTTTCGAATCTGTTTCCTCTGGTTAACAAGCAAGGTGGACAAGGGAAGCGTGCTCCGCCTGTGCTGCGCATTCCCGATCACGACCGGGCCGCCAAACGAAAGTGCTGATCTCTTTATATGAAAGAAGTTTGGCTTCGCTCGAAACCGACTTGCAACAAAGCGCGGCCTGGGCGGCATGATCTGGTTACAGGCTCACGGCAAAGTCATCCCAACGAGAACAGCCGGCGCCAACGAAAAATGAGCATCAAATCGACCACCCTGTCCTGGCTCTTCAGGATAAGCATCGCCGCATTTGTCGTCGGCGGCATCGGCACAGTAGCCGGCGCCCCGATGACGAAACTGGCGGTGATGAATTCGGGTGAGATTTCGACGCTGCATGCCGCGCTGTTCATAGCCTTGGTCTGGATTGTCTCCAGTCTGCGCATCAACCGTCTCAGGGCCCTCTGGCGGGTCGGCCTCGGGTTGAAGTGGATGCGCGGCCCCTCCGGCAACTTGCTGCCGAGAGGACCGAAGGCCCGCGTCGCAACGGGGGGCTCCGTGGGCGACGCGGGCACTTCGGGTTTATCCTGAAGCACCCGCGGTTCTGATTTTTGGGGATAACCGATGAAGACGAAATCTGCAGCCTCCGTGCTTTCGGTACTGCTCTATGCACAAGGCCTGCTCGGCTTTGCCGGTCTCGCCACGGTTCTCCTGAAGGACCGCGCCCATGCCGCCAGCGAAATCGTAGTCGCCAGCGAATTGCCGTCGGGACCATCGCTTCTGGTGGTGCGCTGACGCCTATGCATGGCGCCCAAGATTGCGCAGCTTTTTTGGGCGAGCCGAGAAACAATCCAGCCTCCCAACCCTCAGTCGGCGCGCTGCGTCGGCGGGTCGAACCGGTAGCCTGCGCCGCGTATAGTTGTGATGGTTTCGGTGTCGAGCTTGCGGCGGAGCCGCACGATGCGCGAATCGATCGAGCGGTCGAAGGCATCGGCATTTTCGGCGGGCGCCGCCGCAATGATGTCGTCGCGCGTCAGCACCTTGCGCGGGCTGGCCAGAAACAGCCTGAGCAGCGCCACCTGGCCCGGCGACAGCTGTTCTTCCGTACCCGAACGGTGCATGACGATGGCCGACCGCAAATCGACGGTGGCATTTTCCAGCACGATCAGTTCCTGGGCGGACCTGCCGCGCCGCGTCAGCAGGCCGCCGATGCGCGCGGCAAGCTCCCTGACATTGAGCGGACTTTCGACGACATCTGCGGCGCCAAGCTCGAGCGCCAGCACCTTGTCGACCAGATCGGCCGGCCGGCAGATCAGGATGAAATCCGGCCCCGCCTTCCCGTCCGCGCTCTGGCCGCCGCCATAACGCCTGAGCAGGTCCCGCCCCTCCGCCTGGCTGAGGCTGTCGCCGACGATGACGATATCGATGCCTCCGGCCGAAAGCAGGGATTCAGCTTCCCAGGGCTGCCGCGCCTCGCGCACGTCATGGCCGCGCCGGTCGAGATGATCGGCAAGATCGCCGGCCACCACATCGGCGACGGAAACCAGCGCGATGACGGATCGTGCAGCCATGTTTTTCTTCCCGTTCCCCCGCAACCGGATATGAGTGCTGGACATCATGTTTATACCCAATCTACTTTCCGCTGAAAGCGGGAGCGAGGCCATAGTGCGGGCACGGATTGTCATCGTCGAGGACGAGCCCGATCTCCGGGACGCGGTCGCCGAGTATCTCGGCGCCAACGGCTACGATGTGACCCAGGCCGGAAGCGCGGCCGAGGCGCGCGCCTTGCTGGAGACGGAACCGTTTCATTTGGCCATTCTCGACATCGCCATGCCGGGCGAGGACGGACTGTCGCTCGGCCGCTGGCTGCGCTCGAAAATACCGGTCGGCATCATCTATGCCACGGCTGCCGGCACCGCACTCGACCGCATTGTCGGGCTGGAGCTTGGCGCCGACGACTACATCGTCAAGCCCTACGAGTTGCGTGAGGTGCTGGCTCGTGTGCGCAGCGTGCTGCGCCGCGTTCCGCAGCCGAGCCCGCCCCAGGCGGCGAAGACACAAGCCGATGGCGGCCGCCGCCTGACCTTCGGCCCGTTCCAGGCCGACCTCGACGGCAGGCTTGTCACCGGCGCCAACGGCGCCGTCATCGACATGGCCAAGAGCGAGTTCGATGTGCTGGAGGTTTTCCTGACCCGCGCCAACCGGCTGTTGACGCGATCGGCGATCTCCGAGGCGATTGGTTTTGTTGAGGATCCTGAATCGTCGCGCGCCGTCGACATTCGCATCATGCGGCTGCGCAAGAAGATCGAAACCGATCCGGCCAATCCGAAATTTTTGCGCACAGTGCGCGGCGAAGGCTATATCTTCTCGCTGCCGACCGGTGACGGGCACTAGAGCAATTACAGGAAAAGTGTACGCGGTTTTTCCGCCCGGAATTGCGTAAAAACAAAGAGATAGAGCGCTTCTCCGTTTCCGTGAAACGGTGAAACGCTCTAGCAATTCCAGGAACAGTACGTAGCGATTTTCCGTTCGGGATTGCATTGAAACATGGAGCGTTTCACCTTTTTCGTGAAATGCTCCATAGCTGCCTAATCCGACGGCCCTTTACTGATGGCTGACATGACCGCTGAACCAGCACCACGCATGGACCCGCAAGGCGCTCGCCAGAGCGCCGCGATGACGGCTGTGCGAGTCGTCCGCCGGTTGCGCGATGCCGGCGACTGGCAGCGCGAGATGGAAACCATCCTCGAAACGCTCTGCAGCGCCATGAATTGCCAGCGCGGCATCCTGTTCAGGCTGCGCGAATTGCCCGGCCAGGGCTTCGCCCAATCGGTCGCCGCCTACTGGATCGATCCTCGCTTCGGCGGCGAACTGGCTTCGCCGACGGTGATCATGCAGTCGATCGTCGATACCGATCCGCTGCTGGAGCGGATTGGAGAGGACGAGCGGCAAGGCAAAATCTTCGCCGGCCATACGCGCGATCTCGACGGGTTCCTCAGGGCCGATTTCGAAAAGCAGCACATCAAGTCGTTCCTGTCGGTATCGGTGTTCGCGCACGGTCATCTGTGGGGCACGTTCGCGGTCAATGACTGCCTAAACGAGCGCGAATGGACCGAAGAGGAAGAGGCGACGATGCACATCATCGCGCTCGCCATCGGCGACGCCATCGAGCACTCGCCGTCCGACGCCCATGCCAGCGAAGTCATCCGCCGCACCATGCTGCAGGCGTCGCTCGACGCCATCATCGTCATCGACGAGACCGGCTCGATCATCGAATTCAATCCGGCCGCCGAAAAGATGTTCGGCTATCAGCGCAGCGACATCCTCGGCAAGGACCTGCTCGATACCGTGGTGCCGGAATATTACCGCAAGGGCTATGTCTCGGGCGCCGAATACATGTCTGGCCGCGGCGCGCCGATGGTTGGCCAGCGGCTTGAGACCGTGACACAGAATGCGGCCGGCGAGGTGTTTCCCATCGAATTGACGGCGACCGAGATGCGGGTGGCCGACCGTCAGCTCATCTTCGGTTCGATCCGCGATCTGCGCGATAAGCTGCGCGCCGAAGAAGAGATCAACCGCCAGCGCGAAAAACTGCACCAGAACGAGAAGATGGCGGCGATGGGTTCGCTGCTGGCCGGTGTTTCGCACGAGCTCAACAATCCGCTCGCCGTGGTCGTTGCTCAGTCGACGCTGCTGCATGAATTCGCCACCGACCCGCAGACCAAGGTTCGCGCCGAGAAAGTGCGCGCCGCTGCCGAGCGCTGCGGCCGCATCGTCAAAAGCTTCCTGTCGATGGTGCGCCTGCATCCGGCGGCGCAGGCCGAGACCGATCTCAACCAGGTGATCCGCGCGGCACTCGAAGTGACCGCCTATGGCGCACGCTCGAGCGGCATCATCATCGACACCGATTTCGCGCCCGGCCCGCTGCTGGCGATGGCCGATGCCGACCACGTCACGCAGGTGGCCGCCAATTTCCTGATCAACAGCCAACACGCTCTGGCCGGTATCGGCGGCGACCGCCTGATCAAGGTGCGGACATTCCGCAGCGATCGCGGCAACCCCGGGTTTTCGGTCGAGGACAACGGACCGGGCATTCCCGAGGCGATCCGCAGCCGCATCTTCGAATCCTATTTCACCACCAAGCCGGTCGGCGTCGGCACCGGCATCGGCCTGTCGATCTCGAAATCGATCGTCGAGCGCCACAACGGCAATATCTGGTTCGAGGAGGTGCTGCCGCGCGGCGCGCGCTTCGTCGTCCAGCTGCCGGTAATCACCGGCGGCGCGGCAGCAGCCGGCGACAGCCCGGCTCGTTCCAGCGGCTTGCGCTATGCGCTGATCATCGACGACGAACCCGACGTCGCCGGCTCCCTCTCCGACATCCTGGAACTGATGGGTATCAAGTCGCGGGTTGTGCCGGCCTGGACGTCGGCAGCGGCGACCTTGACCGGCCACATGCCGCCAGACATCGTCTTTTCCGACTTGCGCATGCCCGGCACCAGCGGCATTGCCATCTACCGCGAATTGCTCGCCGACAACCTGGCGCTGGCCAAACGCTTCGTGCTGGTCACCGGCGACCTGATCGGCGCCAAGGCCGAGATCGAAGCCTTGCCGGCGCCGCAGCGCCCGCAAATCCTGGAAAAGCCGTTCTCGACGCTGGACGTCCGCGGCGTACTCTCGGCAATAGCCGATCAGGTCGCCGCCGCCGGCTAAGTTTTCGAAGCACCCACGTAGGGTCTATCGAGATTCGGGTCAGGCCGAGTCGAGAATGGTGGTTCCCGAGAACCGGAGCGGAGCGTACTTGAAGTACGCGAGCACCGGAAGCGCAGGGAACCTCCATGCGCAGGCCGGCCTCACCCGAATCTCGATAGACCCTAAAAAAGAGGCTCCCGACCGAGGGAAGCGGCGGGAGCCAAGAACGAGCGCGGGAGGAAGCGCTCGGGAGGTTCAGAAAACGTTGGGTGTCGTGGTCAGCGGCGCTGCGTTGGCGATCATGCGGACGGCACGCGCCTTGTGCACGCCGGACTGGGCGGCGATGACGCGCAGGCACTCCGCGCTCTCGGCGCCCCAGGCCTGGCCCTGGCAGGCAAAATCGATTTCCGGCTCCGGCAGCCGGGCGGTCTTGATGGTGGTCAGCGCGCCCTGGACGACATTGGCCGGCGGGTTGAGCGAAGCGAAGGCCGGACCGGAAGCCGGTGTCAGGAACATGACGGCCAGAGCGCAGGCGCCCAGCATGGAGAACATCGCAACCGGATGGTCGCTGGCGCGCTGACGCAGTGCCGGTTTGGCGCGCCGTTCGTTGCTAGTGATCTCGACTTTCGTATGCATTGCTGCTCCCCTTCGTTTTCTTATGAAACGAACCTAAGCGCGCCTGGTAACGGGCGAATGATGCGCTTGGTTTGCCCGCGTAACAGGTTTGAAACAAGAAATTCGGGCATATCCGGACAGATCCGGTCATGTGCCGACGGCAAGATGCGTTTGCGAAGCTGTTTCATGCGGGCAATCAAATGTTGACGACAGGCGGGCCGCGAACGCACCAAGCCCGCTTCCTGTCGGCCGCACTATGAACAAGCTCACACTGCGGATCGAATTTGCGGACGCCAGGTATTTTTCGTCTCGGAGCGGGCCGTGTTTGCAAGCTCGGCACGGCCAAATCCGCATGCCGGACAGCTATTTCACGACCCCGGTTAACGCCCGGATATTCCGGGATTTTCTGGCTTTCAGCCGGCCCTGTTGTGCCGACTTGAAAAGTTAAGATTTCTACAAGCCATTGCATTTCAACGCAAAATATGGTTTTATTGAATGAGTATTCAATAAAAGAAGAGCTTTTTTATGAACCCGCATCTCCGTGACGTGGCGATCCCCAATGATTGGGACCGGCGGGGTCTGCCGGGCTGGAGTTATCACTCCGACGCGCTTCTCGAACTTGAGAAGGAATACGTCTTCCGCAACCATTGGCAGATCGCCGGCCATGTCTGCGACGTGCCGAATGCCGGCGACTATCTGACTATGGACGTGGTCGGCGAGCGGGCGCTCATCGTGCGCGGCAAGGACGGCGTCGTGCGCGCCTTCAACAACATGTGCCGGCATCGCGGCAGCCGTGTCGTCGCCGACAGCCAGGGCACCTGCAAGAACGCGCTGGTCTGCCCGTTCCATGGCTGGGTCTACAATCTCGACGGCACGCTGCGCGGCGCCGCCCGGCCGCGCTCCTTCCCCGAGCTCGACAAGACCGAATTCGGCCTGATGCCGCTCGACCTTGAGATATGGATGGGCTTCATCTTTGTCCGCTTTCGCAAGGGGGGCCCGCAGCCTTCGGTGGCCGAACTGTTGAAGCCGATCGAGGCCGAGATGGCCCACTACAATGTAGCCGAGATGGTGCCGTCCTGGGGCATCTGGACACAGAAAACGCCGGTCAACTGGAAGTCGGTGCGCGACGTCGACAATGAAGGCTACCACGTCGCCATGGCGCATCCGGCGCTGCAGGATCTCTACGGCTCGACCTATTTCGACGAGCCGTTCATCGACGGCGTGTCGCGCTCGTTTGCCACCTACAGTCCGCATGCCGGCCGGCGCTGGAGCGTGCGCGAATACATCAAGCTCACGCCCGATGCCTCACACCTGCCGGAGCATCTGCGCAGGGCCTGGATCTATTACGGCATCTTCCCCAACAACGCGCTGTCGATCATGCCGGAATCGGTGCAGTTCTATCAGGAGTTCCCGCTGTCGACCGGCGAGACGCTGCTGCGCGGCGCCATCTACCGCTACCCCGACGAGACCCGGGAACAGGCGGCCGCCCGCTATCTCGCCTACCGCATCGACCGCGACACCATGAACGAGGACGTGCAGCTTTCCGTCTGGTCGAACGAGTCCATGATCTCGGAGGCCTTCGAAGGTTTTTATCTCTCCGACCTCGAATACGGTGTGCGCACCCACCACGACCATCTGCGCAAGCAGATCCCGGTGCTGGGCCTGGAGACCGCGCCGGAGGAGAAGGACATGTGGAACCTCAATGAGGCTATGCGCTCGCAGGTGTAAGGGCGGAACTGCCAATCACCCCTGCCACACGCCCTCTTTGCGCAGATCATCCATGGTCCGGGAGATCCCCTCACGCAGGATCGCCACCATGTCGTCGATCTGCTCTCGCGTGATGATCAGCGGCGGCGACATCACGCACATGTTGATCAGCGGCCGGACCAGGAGGCCGAGTTCGTGGCAATGCGCGTCGATGCGCTTGCCGACATCCTTGTCGAGCTGCAGCGGATCCTTGCTTTCGCGGTCGGCTACGCACTCGACGCAGCCCATCAGGCCCATGCCGCGGACTTCGCCAACCAGCGGCAGTTCCTCCAGCGTCCTCAGCTGCGCCTGGAAATAGGGCGCGACATCGCGCGTGTGGGCCAGCACGCTGTCTTCCAGGATATCGAGGTTCTTCAGCGCCACCGCGCAGCCGATGGGATGACTGGTATAGGTCAGGCCATGGCCGAACATAGCGTCGGGATGGTTGGAACGGCGCATTTCCTGAAGCAGCCGCTCCGAGATGATGACGCCGCCAAGCGGGAAATAGCCTGATGTAACGCCCTTGGCGAAGGTGATCATGTCGGGGTCGATGCCGAAGCCATCGCCGGAGGCAAAGACATGGCCGAGCCGCCCGAAGCCGGTCACCACCTCATCGGAGATATAGAGGATATCGTTGTCCCTGCAGATTTCGCGAATGCGCTTGAGATAGCCATCCGGCGGCACGACGACGCCGCCGGATGCCTGCACCGGTTCGCCGACGAAAGCACCGATCTTCTCTGCGCCGACGCGGGCGACCGTATCGCGAAACTGATCGACCAGGAAATCGCAGAAGGCGGCGATGTCAATGCCTTTCGGCCGCCGGAACGGGTCTGGCGAGGACAGTTTGACGACCAGATCGTCGGCGCCGTCCATCCAGTCGCGGTCGCGCGGCCGGCCGTTGAGCGAGGCCGACAGATAGGTCGAGCCGTGATAGGCGCCGCCGCGGCTGAGGATCAGCTTCTTTTCCGGCCGCCCGCGCACATTGTTGTAGAACTGCATGAAGCGCAGCGCCGTCTCGACAGCCGACGATCCGCCGGTGGTGAAGAAGGTATGGCTGAGATCGCCCGGCGCATGATCGGCGAGGCGCTTGGCGAGCTCGGCCGACGGCGCATTCATCGTATACCAGGGCGTGTTGTAGGACAGCATCATCGCCTGGTCGTACATCACCCTGGCCAGTTCCTCGCGGCGGTGGCCGACATTGATGCACCACATGCCGGCCGGCCCGTCGATCAGTCGCTTGCCTGTTACATCGGTGATGTAGATGCCATCGCCCTCGCCGATCAGCGCACGCGCTTCATTGCCGACGGAGCCGGCATAAGGCCAGGGCTGAACGAGATGGCGCTTGGCCAGCACGACCGCATCGCTACCGTCAGCCATTTCCATCGCTCTTAGGTCTCTTGCAGCCGCCATCATTGCCTCGCATCGTCTGAGCGTAATTTCACCGGACAGAAAGCGAAGCGCCAAGGGCAGGAAAGCAGGCTTTCTTCACTTAATTTTGAATGTCCGTTCAATCAATATTACAGAAAAAGCGCTTGATTTCAATGCACGGATGCGCTCATGATGAAAGAAAGCCGGCAAGCTTGGAGCGCAACCAGCAAAGCGCGCTCCGCAAAAATTGGGAACAGGCAGCCGGCCCGGTCAATGGGAGCATCATGGCGGAACAGTTCGAGCCAGCAACCGAGATCACGCCCGGGTCGCTGCAATGACGGTAGCTGCCGAAGGGGTGCCCACGCGGCGCATGACGCGAGCAAGGCGAAACGCCCTTCTGCAGTCCGAATCCGTCCAGGGCCTTGCCCTGATCAGCCCGATACGCTTTGATCCTGCTGCTGGTGCCGATCCTGGTGGTCTTCGCCCACTCCTTCTGGACGCAGAACTACCTCACCATCGACCACACATTCACGCTGGAGAACTATCGCATCGCGCTGACCGAGCCGATCTACCGCGATCTTCTGTGGCGCTCGCTCTACATTTCCCTGACGGTGAGCTTTTTCACCGTCATCCTCGCCTATCCGATCGCCTATTTCATCTCGTTCCATGGCGGTCGCCACAAGAGCCTGTGGCTGTTCCTGATTACCATCCCGTTCTGGACCAGCTATCTCCTGCGCGTGATGTCATGGAAAGTCATCCTCGGCTATAATGGCGTGCTGAATTCCGGCCTGATGGGCCTCGGCATCATCGACGAACCATCGACCGCGCTACTCTACAATTCCAGCGCCGTCATCATCACGCTCACACACGCCTGGGCGGCCTTCGCCATCCTGCCGATCTTCGTTTCGCTCGAGAAGGTCGACCGCACCTTGGTCGAGGCTGCCACCGATCTTGGCGACGGCCCGCTGCGCTCCTTCCTGCGCGTGACGCTGCCGCTGTCGGCGCCGGGCGTCATCTCGGCCGCTCTCATCGTCATGATCCCCACCGTCGGCGACTACGTCACCCCAAAGCTGGTCGGCGGCAAGGATGGCGTGATGATCGCCAATGCCATCGAGTCGCAGTTCCATAAGGCCTCCAACTGGCCACTCGGCGCGGCATTGTCCGTGACCACCATGCTGGTCGTGACGCTGATGGCGGGCGCCACCGTGCTCATCATCCGCGCGCTGCAGAGGCTGGCGCGATGACGGCGAGGCGGCGCCTTTTTCCCGGCGGCTGGCTGTCCGCCTACGCCTTCCTCTACGTCGTCTTTCTCTATCTGCCGGTGATCTTCCTGCCGATCTTCTCGATCAACACCGCGCCGACGCCAAAATTTCCTTTCACCGGCTATACGCTGAAATGGTACCAAGACCTGCCGAAGACGCCGGCGCTGCTTGACGCCGCCTGGAACAGCCTGATCGTCGGTATCTCGGCATCGGTGCTGGCGACGCTGCTCGGCATCCTCGCCGCCCGCTCGATCACCCGCTACCGCTATCCCGGCCGCCGCACAATCAATGGCCTGATCATGGCGCCGCTGGTGCTGCCGGAAATCATCCTCGCCATCTCCATGCTGCTGGTCATGCTGCAGTTAGGCCTGAGCCTGTCGCTGTTCACCGTCGTGCTCGGCCATGTCCTGATCTGCATTCCCTATTCGATGACGGTGCTGACCGCCGGTTTCGAGGGCTTTGACCGCAGCCTCGAAGAAGCCTCCGCCGATCTCGGCGAGAGTGCCTTCGGCACCTTCCGGCGGGTGACGCTACCGATGGTGGCGCCGGCGATCATTTCCAGCCTCCTGGTCTGCTTCACCATCTCGCTCGACGAGTTCGTCATCGCTTTCTTCCTGACCGGCACCGAGACGACGCTGCCGATCTATATCTGGGGCCAGTTGCGCTTTGCCGCCAAGCTGCCGGGTGTGTTGGCGCTGGGCACGCTGCTGCTGGTTGCCTCTTTCGTTTTGATGACTGTTGCCGAGATCCTGCGCCGCCATGCGGCCAGACGCACCCAGAGCGAGGGAGGCCTCTATGCCTGAGCAGTCCCGGGCCGAACGGCCTCAGGATGAGCCATCCAAGCAAGACAAGTCCGAGCGGGCCCAATCTGATCGACCCCAAACCGACCGAGCAATGATCGAAATCCGCAGCGTTACCCGCAGCTATGGGGCGTTCAAGGCGCTCGACGACGCTTCGCTGACCATCAAGGAGGGCGAGTTCTTTTCGCTGCTCGGCCCTTCCGGCTGCGGCAAGACCACGCTGCTGCGCATGATTGCCGGTTTCGACAACCCGACCAGCGGCTCGATCTCGGTCGGCGGCCAGTCGATGGAAGGCATCCCGGCCAACCGCCGGCCGACCAACATGGTATTCCAGAGCTATGCCATCTTCCCGCATCTCAATGTCGAGCAGAATGTCGCCTATGGGCTGAAACGGCTCAGGCTGGGAGGAACGGAAGAAAAGCGCCGTGTCGAGGAAGCGCTGGCGCAGGTGTCGCTCACCGGCCTCGGCAAACGCCTCGCCACCGAGCTTTCCGGAGGCCAGCGCCAGCGCGTGGCGCCTCGCCCGCGCCTTGGTGATGCGGCCCAAGGTGCTGCTGCTCGACGAGCCGCTGTCGGCTCTCGACAAGAAATTGCGCGAGCAGATGCAGGTCGAACTGCGCCGCCTGCAGCAGGCGGTCGGCATCACCTTCGTGCTGGTCACCCATGACCAGTATGAGGCGCTCGCTATGTCCGATCGCATCGCCGTAATGTTCGGCGGCAAGATCGCCCAGGTCGCCTCGCCCAAGGAAATCTACCAGCGGCCGGTCAACCGCCAAGTCGCCGACTTCCTCGGCGGCATGAATTTCGTAAAAGCTGAGATCGTCGAGGAGAATGCCGCCTCGCTGGTCGTCGACACGCTGGGCTTCGGCCGCGTCCGGACCGACAAGCCGAAAGCTTTCGTGCGCAATGGCGGCGGCGCCACGCTGGGCATCAGGCCGGAGCGATTGCGCGTGCTGTGGGACAACGCGACGGCGAAATTCGAAGTGGCCGGCAAGGTGGTCGAACGCCACTATTTTGGCGAGATCACCCACCTGATCGTCGAGATACCCGGATTGGAAAAGCCACTGTCGGTCACCGAGACCAACGACTTCGGCGCCGACGATATCCCCGTCGGCACTTCGATCCGCCTCGGCTACGATCCGGAGGCCTTGGTGGCGATGGCGGACTGAGCATGATCCCGAAAAGTGGGAACCGGTTTTCGGAATAAGATCATGCTCCACTAAGAATTTTAAGTTCCGTCGCGATCTGTTTGGCTGCGATCCGCCCCATCACGATAGCGCCTTCGACATAGCCCGGGAATGACGGCGACAGTTCCGACGATGCTAAATGAACCGGGGCAGCGCCGGCACGGATCGTGCGCTCGGCATCCCGTGCCGTCACATCGACAATAAGGTCGCTGTAGGCGCCGCCGCTCCAGCGGTCATCGATCCAGTCGCGCTGGCTGAAATCGATAATGTCGGCCGCCTCCGGGCCAAGGGCATCAACGAGCCTTGCCGTGACCTCCGCACGCAGCGCCGCGTCCGCGAGCGGACGCCAACGCAACGCCAGTGGTCCGCCGACGAAGACGACCAGCGCGGCATGTTGCGCGTCCTTGCTGGCGTCACAGGCGAACAGGCCCGGCAGGTCGCGCCACATCACCATGCCGCACAGGTCGCGCTCGCGCCAGAACGGCGTGGGATAGCGCACCAGGATCTTGATCACCGCGCCGCTTTCCCAGACGCCGAGCGCCTTTGCGAGAGCCGGCGGCAGAGCGGGCGCGAAATCCAGCTTCGCGGCCGTCGCCGGCGGCAGCGCGACCAGCACTTTTCGCGCTTCGATGGCGCTGCTCGCCGAGACGGCACGAACCCGTTGAGGCCCGTGCTCGATGCGCGTAACCGGTTCGTTCAGCCAAACCCTGTCGCCGAGATCTCCCGCCATGTCCTCGGCCAGCGACTGCATGGTTTCAAGCAGTGAATATTGCAGCTCGGGCACCTCGTTGGTGATGCGGCGGTCATTGTCGATGAGGTACCACAGCGGCACCTTGTCCATCGCCAGGCACCACAGGCCTTCGATCATCGAGCGGAAGGCCGTCTTGGCGTCAGTGGGATCAGGCTGGCGTTCGAGCCAGGCGGCAGCGCTCATGCCGGCGATCGAGGGATCGTCCGGCTCGATCGCATTCATCCGCTCGCGGATTGCCATCGCGCCATGATAGGTCCGTTCGGCCTGTTCGACCGACAGCGATGGATGGGTGATGAAATCGCCATTCACATAGGTTTCGACGAAGGCCTTGCCACGGGACGCGGCAAGCGCCGTGACCTCCGGCATGTCTTCGCAGAAAAACTGTCCGCCGCTGTCGATGCGCTCGCCAAGCCCGTTGCGAATAGCCTCGACCCTGCCGCCGACGCGGTCGCGTGCTTCGAGCAGCACGACATCGATGCCGGCCTTTCTCAGCTCAAGCGCAGCCGACAGGCCGGTGAAACCGGCGCCGACGATGACGACATCGGTTCTTTCAGTCCTGTCGCTCAATAGCCGGCCTTGATCTTCTCGAATTCCGTGACCATGCGCTGCTTGAGCTCAGGCGGCACCGGCTGCTGGAACAGGGTCTTGTCCAAGAACTTGTCGAGATTGTCGAAGCCACGGTCGCTCAGCACCTGATGGTCGATCGCGGCCATCCCGGCGCTGTTGCCGTGGCCGTAGCCGAAGGTCTTGACCAAGTAATCGGACACGGCATGCGCGTTGACCGCACTGAGGAAATCATAGGCCTGATCGAGCTTGCCCGGCGCATCCTTCATCAGCACATAGCCGCACACCCAGGTGGATATGCCTTCCCTGGTGTCGCGGTTCATGGCGATCGGCATGCCTTGGCCCTTGAGCGTCACGAAGGTCTCATTCCAGCCCCAGACGAGGTCGACCTCATTGCCGGTAAAGGCCTGGTTGAGGTCGGTGTCGTCGGTCCAGTAAAAGCGGATGTTCTTGTGGACGTCACGCAGGAAGGCGGACGCCTCCTGGAACTGCGCGTCGGTCATCTTGGTCCAGTCCTTGAGGCCGATGACCAGGCTGGCCAGCGCATAGGCGTCATCGACATTGTCGCCGATGGTGACGCGGCCCTTGAATTTGGGATCGGCGAAAATCTTCAGCGACTGCGCTTCCTCCGCCGTGACCTTGTCGGTGCGGTAGAGCAGCGAAGTGTTGCCCCAGTCGAACGGCATGAACCAAGCCTTGCCGTCGGCGGTGACGGCGAGATCCTTCATCGCCATGATGCCGGGATTGAGATCCTTCCAGCCGGCGATCCGCGAGGTGTCGAGCGGTTGCAGAATGCCGGCCGCGCGCCACTTGGTCACGCTTTGCGAGCAGGGGTGGGCGATGTCGGCCTTGAAGCCGGCGCGCATCTTCTGGAACGCTTCCTCCTCGTCACCGAAGAAAGCAAAGGTCGGCTCGGCGCCGTATTTGGCGGTGTAGTCGGGGTGCAGCAACGGATCTTCATAACCCGACCAGTCGAACACGACGAGGTCGCCGCCGCCTTCGGCATAAGCAAGCACGGCGCCTGCGCCGACCATAAGGGCGGCAGCAAGAGCAAGGCGGCGAAGCATGGAATTCATGGCGCGAAACTCCTCATCGCGAAAAGCGGCCGGGCGACGTTACGGAATTTCAGCGGCCTTGGCGAGACCGTCTGCCCGGCGCACTGACAGGCAGACGGAGGAGGCCGGACAGAGCTTTAGTAGCCTGCCTTGATCTTCTCGAATTCGGCGATCATCTTGAGCTTGAGCGACGACGGCACGGGCGATTGGAACAGGGTCTTGTCGACGAATTTCTGCACGTCGTCATAGCCCTTTTCTTTCAGGATCGCCGGGTCGACGCCGGCCATGCCCTTGGCGTTGGCCTGGCCATAACCCCAGTCCTTGACCAGCACCTTGGCGGTCTCGGGATCGTTGATCGCGTTGAGGTAGTCATAGGCTTTGTCGACATTGCCGGGTGCGTCCTTGAACAGCACGTAGCCGCAGACCCAGGTCGAGATGCCTTCGTCCGTATCCTTCTTGGACTTGATCGGCACACCGGCAGCGACGGATTGTACCGTGGCATCGTTCCATGCCCAGGCGAGATCGACCTCGCCGCCGCTCAGCAACTGCACGACGTCGGTGGTATCGGTCCAGTAGGAGCGGACATTTTTGTGCACCTGACGCAGGAAGTCGGAAGCCTGCTTGAACTGGTTGTCCGTCATCTTGGTCCAGTCCTTGAGCCCGATGGCAAGGCTGGCCAGCGCATAGGCGTCGTCGACATTGTCGCCGATTGAGACCCGCGCGTTGAACTTGGGATCGGCGAAGGCCTTCAGCGACTGCACATCCTTCGCGTCGATCTTGTCGGAGTTGTAGGTGAGCTGGGTGTTGCCCCAGTCCCACGGCATGAACCAGGCCTTGCCGTCCGAAGTGGTGGCCAGATCCTTCATCGCCATGATGCCGGGATTGAGATCCTTCCAGCCGGTGATCTTCGAGGTGTCGAGCGGCTGCAGCAGCCCCGCCTCACGCCACTTTGTCACGCTCTGCGAGCAGGGATGGCCAAGATCGGCCTTGAAACCGGAGCGCACTTTCTCGAAGGCTTCGTCCTCGTCGCCGAAGAAGGCGAAGATCGGCGAGTCGCCGTTCTTCTCGACATATTTGGGGTGGAAGCTCGGGTCCTCATAGCCGGACCAGTCGAACACGATCAGGTCCTTGTCGGCGGCGACCGCAATCGGCGCGGCCGAACCAGCCAGCGTCGCCGTCAGCGCCAATGTCAGTGTCAGGCGTCGGGTTATTCTTTTCATGCTGTTCCATCCTCTTTGTTTCTGATTGTTCGCTCCGGCTTGGATCCGCCGGTTGTTGTCAACGTCCGCTGTCCGGCGGGTAGTGTTTCGGAAAGGCGGCCGACAGGAATTCGTTTGCCGCCTGCAGCGCGCTCTCACGGGTGACGTCCTCGGTCCCCATCATCAGCCGCAGCCACAAGCCCTCCAGCATGGCGCTGAGCGCCAGCGCCATGACCTGCGGCTCATAGGCATAACCACCGCCCTGCTTGAGCGTGGCACAGAGGTCGATGAAGATCCTCTGGTAGGCCGCGTCGCGCGCGCCGCACAGCGCCTGGTAGGTCGGCCGCGACTTGGCCTCGCCCCAGAACGCGCACCACGCCGCGAGCTTGCGCTTGTTGCAGATCGAACGGTCGAAATCGGCGGCGACCAGCGCCCGCAGCTGCCGGGCTGGATCCTCGCCGGCCTTGGTCAGCGCGACGCGCCAATGCGCCGCATATTCGTCGGCCATATTGGCCAGGGTGGCGACGAGCAGCTTCTCCTTGCTCTCGAAATGGAAGTTGACGATGCCGCGCGACAGGCCGGCGCCGTCAGCGACATCGGCCATCGTCGTTTCCGAATAACCGCGCTTGGCCAGCGAATCGATGGTCGCTTCGATCAGCTGCTGTTGCCTGACCTCCTTCGACGCCTTGCGGCCGCGTTTTTCCGGTTCGGTTTTTCCAGACGTGTCGGAGGATCGCTCTTCGCGCGCAGCTTTCATCGGTGCCGTCATGCTCCACATTGCCGGCTATCCCACCACAGCCGGCTTCCACCCGCGAAGATGAGTGGGACGGTGCTCGCCACTGTCAAGCACCTTCTGCATGGCCTCCCAGGTTCGTATGTTCTTGTCGATATAGGCCGCTCCGACCGCGGCTGCCGCCGTCTCGTAGAGCGGGCCTTTCAGCCTTTCCAGCTCGCCGCGCGCGACCTTGCGATACCAAGAATTGCGGTCTCTGACGGCGACATCGGCAAAGCCGGCGCTGCGCATCGCTTGCGCATAGCGTGCCGGCGAGGCCATGGCGAAGGACAGGCCTTCGGCCGCGACATAGGCCTTCATCTCAGATGACGGCTCGCCGTCATGGCCGATCAGCCAGTCGGAGGCGGCAAAGACGCCGCCCGGCTTCAGCACGCGGAAGATTTCCGCAAACAGCGCGTCCTTGTCGGACACGTGCACCAGCGCATCCTTGGAGAAGACGACATCGAACGAAGCGTCGGCAAAAGGCAGCGGCCCCGGCGGCGCCTGGACGAAGCTGGCGCGGTCTGAAAGCCCTCGTGCAGCGGCATGCTTTCTGGCCGCCTCGATCACCGGCCGCTCGATGTCGAAGCCGGTGGCATGAGCAGCACCGTGGCGCTCCACCAGATGCAGCGCGATGCCGCCGGAGCCGCAGCCGATGTTGAGGATCGTCTTGCCCCTGAGCGACAGCCCTTCGACCACCCGGTCGACCTCGTCTGGTCCGCCCGGCGACAGATAGCCCTCGCCCCACAGCGCCTCGAGGAAGCGGATCGCGGCGTCGTCATATTCCGGCTCGCCATCTGCCGTTTCGATCATCAGACCTTAAGTCCCGTCAGCCGAATTGCGCAGGTTCGAATGCCGGCAAAGCGTAGCGTATTAACAGGAAAACGCAATATCATTTGTTGAACATTCATTCAGAATGGCTGGACAGAATAGCCGCTGCCGTGCCAAATTCCGCGCGTTCGGCGACAAATGACGCGAAAATGAAGGGTCGAGCACCATGAAGGCTGGGCGCGAATGAAAGCTTGGGATGCGATCATCATCGGCGGCGGACACAACGGCCTGGTCAACGCCTGCTATTTGCAACGCGCCGGGCTCGACGTGCTGGTGGTGGAAAAGAACGACTGGGTCGGCGGCGCCGCCACCAGCCGCGAGCTGACGCCGGGCTTCCTCTACTCCAACTGCTCCTATGTCTGCTCGCTGTTTCGCCCCGAGATCATGCGCGACCTCGAACTGCCGAGTTTCGGCTTGCAGGTTATTTCCTATGAAGGCGGCGCCGTGTTCACCCGCGACGGCGACTACCTCGCCAACTACCGTGACCACGATGCGCACCGGCGCGAATTCGCCCGCTTCTCCGGGCGCGACGCGGAGGCCTATGACCGCTATTCGCGCGACGTGACGCGGCAGTGCCGTTTCATCCAGCCGCTGCTGATGCGCACCGCACCGGACCCGGCCAGTCTCAAGCCGCGCGACCTCGGAGAGCTTCTCTATCTCGGCAAGAAATTCGTCGGCCTGTCATCAGAAGAAATGGCGCTGACGCTGCGCTTCTGGACCATGTCGATCTCGGAATTCCTCGACGAATATTTTGAGACCGATGTCATCAAGGCGAACTTCGCTTTGTCCGGCATTATCGGTACCGCGCTCGGGCCGATGTCGCCCGGCACAGCCTACGTGCTGCTGCACCATTATATGGGTGAGGTCGACGGCTCGGTCGGCGCCTGGGGCTATGCGCGCGGCGGCATGGGCGCCGTCACCAAGGCGCTCGCCGCTTCATTCAAGGCGTCCGGCGGCGCTATCCGCACAGGCGCCGAGGTCGACCATGTGCTGGTGAGCCGAGGCAAGGCCAAGGGCGTGGTGCTGGCCGGCGGCGAGGAGGTCTACGGCAAGCTCGTCGTCTCCAACGCCGACGTCAAACGCACATTCCTGAAACTGGTCGAGGAGAAGGAACTGCCCGACATTTTCCTGCGGCGGGTCAGGAACTTCAAGATCCGCGGCTCCTCCGGCAAGGTCAACATCGCGCTGGATTCTCTGCCGGAATTCCCGGCACTGCCGAAGGATTCACCCGTTTATCGCGGCGACATGCATTTCACCGATTCCATGGAGCGCATGGAGCGCGCCTATGACGACTGGAAGGCCGGTCGCTGGTCGGCCGACCCATTCCTCGACATGGTCATCCCAACGACGCTCGACCCGACCATGGCGCCGCCGGGCAAGCATTTCATGAGCTGCTTCGTGCAGTACGCGCCGCCCAAGGTGAACGGCCGCGACTGGACCGATACCGACCGCGACGGCTTCGCCGAAAGCGTGGTCGCGCAGATCGCGGAATACTCGCCGGGCTTCCGCGACCGCATCGTTCACATGGAGGTTCGCACGCCGCGCGAGATCGAAGCCGAGGTCGGCCTCACCGAAGGCAACATCTTTCAGGGCGAGCTGACCTTCGACCAGTTGCTGTTCAACCGGCCGGTGCCGGGCTACGCACAATACCGCTCGCCGGTCGGCGGGCTTTATATGTGCGGCTCCTCGACACATCCCGGCGGCGGCGTCATGGGCGCACCCGGCCGCAATGCGGCAGCCGAGATCCTGCGCGACCTCGCCAAATCGACCTCCCATATGAGCCCGGCCCATGACGTCATTTGATGCCATTATCATTGGCGGTGGCCACAACGGCCTTGTCGCTGCCGCCACGCTGGCCAAGGCCGGCCGCAAGGTGCTGGTGCTGGAAGCCGCTGGCGATGTCGGCGGCGCGGCGCGCACCGAAGAGTTTGCGCCGGGTTTTCGCGTCTCGTCGATCGCCCATGTGCTGAACCACCTGCATCCCGACGTGGTGAAGACACTGGAGCTGGAGAAATACGGGCTGCAGGTCACCCGTACAGACTTCATGCCGTCGGTTGCCTTGTCGAAGGACGGCCCAGCGCTTGTCCTGCATGGCGCCTATGGCGAGGTGCTGACCGGCTCTAATCCATCCGAGCAGGCGGCCTGGGAGGAATTGCGCGCGCAACTCATGCGCTATGCCGGCATCCTGAAACCGTTCCTGTCGCGGCGCCCGCCCGATCTCGGTGGCATGTCGCTGCTTGAAACCGCAGCGCTCGGCCAGACGGCCGTGGCGCTGAAAAAGCTCGGCAAGGAAGACATGCGCGACTTCCTGCGCGTTCTCCTGATGAACGTCGCCGACCTGCTCGACGAGCAGCTTGCCGATATCAGGCTGAAGGGCCTGCTTGCCTTCGACGCCACGCTTGGTAGCCACCTCGGCCCGCGTTCGCCGACCTCCCTGCTCGGCCTCTACTATCGGCTGGCCGGCGAGACCGGCGGCAAAACCGGCGCGCAGATGCTGCCGAAAGGTGGGATGGGTGCAGTCGTCGCCACGATCCGCGCGGCGGCGGAGAAAGCCGGCGTCACCGTCCGCACGGCAGCGCCCGCGGCCAGGATAGTCGTCGAGAAAGGCCGCGCCCTCGGCGTGACCCTCGACGGCGGCGAGGTGCTGCACGCCAGAACGATCGTTTCCGCCATCAACCCGGCGACCACAATGCTCGATCTCGTCGGCCCGCGCGAGATCGACACGGGTTTCGTGCGCAAGGTAAAGAACATCCGCATGAGGGGCGACGCGGCGAAGCTCCATCTGGCGCTCGATCGGCCACCGCAATTTTCCGGCGTCGACGCCGCCAGCCACAAGGGCCGTCTGGTTATCGCGCCCTCGCCCGACCATGTCGAGCGCGCCTTCAACCCGTCGAAATATGGCGAGTTCTCAGCCGAACCGGTGATGGAGATCACACTGCCGTCGCTCTCCGACCCGTCGCTCGCGCCAAGCGGCGCCTGTGTACTGTCGGCTGTCGTGCAATACGCGCCTTATGCGCTGAAAGAGGGTTGGGACGCCGGCAAGCCGAAATTCCTCAGAGCTGTTATGGCGCAACTCGAAGCCTACGCCCCCGGTATCGGCAAGTCCGTGCTGCATGCCGAGCTTTTGACGCCAGCCGATATCGAAGCCAACTACCGCATGCCGGGGGGCCATTGGCACCACGGCGAATTGCAGGCCGACCAGATGTTGATGTCGCGGCCGGTCTCCGGCTGGTCGGGCTACGACACGCCGATCGAGGGGCTGTTCCTGGCCGGCGCCGGTTCGCATCCAGGCGGCGGCGTTTCGGGTGCTCCCGGTTTGAATGCGGCGCGGCGCATCATCGCGATGAAGGGATGATCGGATGTTTCAGCCAGTCAACGCTGCACTCTACGGCGAAGGAATGCCGTCATGACGAGTCCGATCAACAACGCCGCCCGCACCACAGCGCAGGGCCATTTCCGCACCTTGCGTCTCGGCACGCCGTTCCAGCCGCGCATCGATGCGGTGGCCAAAACTCAGGACTGGTACAATTGGGCCGGCTATCGCGCGCCGCATTCGCTGTGGGACGAGGAACTCGAATATTTCGCCATCCGCAGCCAGGCGGCTTTGTTCGACATCTCGCCGATGACCAAATACCGGATCGAGGGTCCGGATGCCGAAGCCTTCCTCGATCGCGTCACGCTGCGCGATATCACCAAGCTGAAACCGGGCCGCGTCCACTACACCGCATGGTGCGACGACGAAGGTTTTGTCCTCGATGACGGCACGCTGTTCCGGCTGTCGCCGACCCGCTTCCGCCTGTGTTCGCAGGAGCGGCACCTGCCCTGGCTGCTGGACAGCGCGACCGGCTTCGAGGTGACAGTCGAGGAAGAGACTGGAAGCGTCGCTGGTCTCGCTCTGCAAGGCCCAACCTCCTTCGCCGTGCTGCACGAGGCGGGTTTCGCCGGCGTTGAAAAACTCAAAGTGTTCGATCTCGCCGAATTCCCGCACGATGGCGGCACTATCACCATCTCGCGCACCGGCTTCACCGGCGATCTCGGCTACGAACTGTTCGTGCCGGCCGAAAAAGCGCTCGGCCTCTGGGACCGCCTGATGACGGCAGGCGAACTGCGCGGCATCCGCGCCATCGGCTACGCCGCCCTCAACCGCGCCCGGCTGGAAGCCGGCCTGATCGTCGCCAATGCCGACTTCACCACCGCAGACCATGCCATTCGCTCCGACCGTCTGCGCATGCCGGACGAGATCGGTCTCGGCTTTATGGTCGCCCTGGGAAAAGGCCATTTCAATGGCCGCCGCGCCATCCTCGAAGCCCGTGCCAAACGCAAGCTGCTTTACGTGCTGGTCGGGCTGGAGATCGAAGGCAACATCCCGGCCGAGCACGCCATCGTCTATCACAAGAAGCATCAGGAGGTCGGCCTGGTCAGCGCCGCCATGTGGTCGCCGATGGCCAAGCGCAACATTGCCATCGCCTCGCTGACGCGTCCCTATGGTGATACGATGGTGGAAGACCTCTGGGTCGAGATCTACGCCATGCGCGAGTTGCAGTATCAGAAGCTGATGAAGCGGGCCAAGGTGGTGGCCCGTCCCTTCATCAAGCTCGACCGCCGCACCGCCAATCCACCGGCGGATTTCTGACTATGGCCGACTTACAAGATGATGCGGCGGAAGCCGCAGAACAGTGGCAGCTGGTCAACACGCCGCTCGGCGAGAAATGGTCGGGTCGCACCCGCTATGCCGCCGCCATGTACTTCTACAAGCGCGGCGAAATGAGCGCCGAGACGCTCGAAGTCTACCGCATCTGCGCGCGGCTGGACTGGGAGAACCCGCTGCCGATGATCAGGGATCGCGGCGGCGGCCAGGATTGGCTGAAGCGCATAGGCGCTTAAGCCTCAGCCTATGGTTCTTTCGAGAACGCTCAGCCAGTTGCGATAGGCAATCTTCTCGATCAACGCGCGTCCGAAACCGCGCGCGGCCAGCGCATCTATCAGCTTCGGCAGACCGGCAACGTCGCCGATGACGGCCGGAATCATCGCCCCGTCGAAATCCGAGCCGAGACCGACTCCGTCCTCGCCCAGCGCCTGCAGCAGCGAGTCGACATGGCGCACCATGATGTCGAGGCTGGTGTCCGAATTCATCCGTCCGTCTTCACGCAGGAAGCCGGTGGCTAAGTTGAGCCCGACCATGCCGCCGGTCTCGCGGATGGCGCCGAGCTGCCAGTCCGTCAGGTTGCGCGAATGGGTGCACAGCGCATGCACGTTGGAATGAGTGGCGACCAGCGGCGCATCGCTGAGCGCGGCGACATCGCGAAAGCCCTTTTCGTTGAGATGTGACAGGTCGATCATGATCTTGAGCTGATTGCAGGCCTTGACCAGCGCCTTGCCGGCATCGGTCAGCCCCGGTCCGGTATCGGGCGACGACGGAAAGCGGAACGGGACGCCATGGCCGAAGGCGTTGGGTCGGCTCCAGACAATGCCGAGCGAGCGCAGGCCGGCTTCGTAGAGCACGTCGAGCAAGGTAAGTTCGGGATCGATCGCCTCGACGCCTTCAATATGAAACAACGCCGCGATCGACCCTTTCGCCATCGCCTCGCGAATGTCACCGGCACTGCGGCAGACGGTCAGCGCCCCCGCTCGCTCCAGCCGAAACAGGATCGAGGCCATGCCGATGGTGGAATTGAGCGCATCAGCGCGCGGCAGTTCCGGCGGCAACGGCTCATTGTCGCTCGGCGCCGGCGGAACCGCAGAGCGTTTGCTCTTCTCGACCGGCGGTGGAAAGATCGCGAACATGCCGCCGGCAAAGCCGCCCTTCTTGGCGCGCGGCAGATCTATATGACCGCCCTGCGTCCCCTCGATGAACAGCTTTTCGACGTCGGTGTCTTTCGACTGGTACAGTCGCAGCAGCGTGTCGTTGTGGCCGTCGAAGACGGGGACGAGATCGGATTCGGTCATCAGGAAGCCATTCGGTCAGTTGGCAGGAGCGGACGAACCGCAGCGAACTGTGTACTTAGGCAAGAAGGCCGAACTGCGCAAATGCCAGAGAGGTGTTCGCTCTTGTGGCTGAGCGACTCCGACCACCTGCCGGGTCCCCGCTGCTTCGCAGCGTCCCGGCGTTCGCCGGCCTTTCATCGCGCCACTGGCACGATGAATTCGCCTTCGGCGACCGGCAACTCACCCCACAAGGGGAGAAGGGAAAAAGGTCTATTGCTTCAGCACATCCGCCCATTCCGGATGGCGGCGGAACTGGGCGTTGGCGAAGGGGCAGAGCGGGATGATCTTCTTGCCCACTGCCCGCGCGTCCTCGACGGTGCGTGTGACAAGCCGAAGGCCGGCGCCCTGGCCGCGAAACACGTCCGGCACTTCGGTGTGATCGATGATGATCTGGTGCTCGCCGACCTTGGTGAAGGTCATTTCCGCCTCGGCGCCGCCGGGTCCGCGCAGCACATAACGTCCCTTCGAGCCGCGGTCCTCGAGTTCGATCTCAGGCAATTCGTCAGGCATCGCTTGCTCCTTCAACCGGCGCATCGGCAAAAAGCCGCCTCGCCGCTTCGATCTCGTTTGGTCGAATTTCGTGGCCGCCATCGTGCCACTCCACTGTGACATCGGCGCCATTGGCGCGCAAATAGGCCTCCAGCCGGGATGTCAGGTTGGGCGGGCAGATCGGGTCGCGCTTGCCGGCGGTGACCAGGATGCGGCGTCCGGCAAGGCTGCCCTGCACCTGCGGTTCGAACGGGATAAGCGGGTGCATCAGCACCGCCGCATCGAACAGCTCGGGCGCGGCGAACATTACGGACGCCAGGATGTTGGCGCCGTTGGAATAGCCGAGACCCAAGACCGAAGATGGCCTTGCCGCTGCCACCTGCGCCTTGATGAAACCGGCCATCTTGGCGGTCGCCCGCGCGAGGTCGTCCATGTCGTAGACGCCCTCGCCGGTGCGGCGGAAGAAACGCGCCGCACCATGCTCGGAAACATCGCCGCGCGGCGATACGATCGTCGCCTGTGGCGCGAGGTCGCGCCCGAGCGACAGCAGCTGGCTCTCGTCCGCGCCGGTGCCGTGAAAGACGAAGAGCAGCGGGCCGCCGGGCGAACCCGGCAGCGCCTTATGGATGTAAGCTTCCTTGCTCATCGTCTCAGCCTTCCAGCTTCTGCAGATGCTCTTCAAGATAGGGCCGCAGATGCTGGTGCTGCGTCGGCAGTTTCAGGGCTTCGCCGAGATGGGCGGTGTCCTCGTCGCGGTCGAAGCCCGGCTCATTGGTGGCGACTTCGAACAGCACGCCGCCCGGCGTTCGGAAGTAGATCGCCCAGAAATAGTCGCGGTCGATCACCGGCGTCACGCCATAACCCGTATCGATCAGCGCCTTGCGCACTTCGAGCTGCTGGGCGCGGTTCTCCACCGCGAAGGCGACATGGTGGACCGAGCCGGCGCCGAGATTGGCAAAGCCCGCGGTAGGCAGCGATTCGATATCGACGACATCAGCGCCGTTGCCGTTCTTGATGGCGAGCCGGCTGACACTGCCGGACTTGTCCACTTGCTCATAGCCCATGAACTTCAACAGCTCTTCCGTGGCGCCACCATCCTTCAATCTGAGCGAGACCGAGTGGAAGCCGCGTATCGCCTCATCAGCGGGAATGCCGCCTTTCAACCATGGCGCGCGGCTGTCCGCCTTGTCTTCGACCAGCGCGAAACCCTCGCCGTCGGGACCGGCGAAGGCCAGCCGCTTCTCGCCGAACGTCTCTTCGCGGGAGACACCCGCAACGCCTTCATCGGCGAAGCGCTTTTCCCAATAGCCGAGCGTGCCGGCCGGCACCGAATAGGCCGTGGTACCGACCTCGCCGACGCCGTGGCGGCCCCTGGCAATGTCCGGGAACGGAAAATAGGTCATCACCGAGCCGGGCGTACCGTGCTCGTCACCATAATAGAGGTGATAGACATCTGGCGCGTCGAAGTTGACGGTCTTCTTGACCCGGCGCAGGCCGAGCTTGTGCGTGAAGAAATCATTGTTCTGGCGCGCATCGCCGGCCATCGACGTGACGTGATGCAGGCCCTTGATCTGGTCGAGCATTGTCTTGCTCCTTCCCTTGGGTTTGCGGCCGTTGCCGCTGTCCACGCCTATATGAGGGGCCGCCCGGCAACGGCAAAGGCGGCAAACTCAGAATGGACTGTATCTTAATAGTGAACAGCAGGAAATTTTCGTTCACCATTTAAGCAAGACTGACAGGCTTGCGCTGCCGCCAAATTCCGGTTCATTGAACGTCTTCCCGACGTGACAGGATAGAGCATTGGCCGCGAAAAGCAGACGCCCGAACATCCTATTGATCTCCTGCGACCAATGGCGGGGCGATTGCCTGTCGGCTGCCGGCCATCCCGTGGTGAAGACGGCGAATGCCGATGCGCTCGCCGCCGAAGGCGTCCTATTCAAGCGGCATTACGGCGGCGCGGCGCCCTGCTCGCCGGCCCGCGCGTGCCTCTACACCGGCCTTTACCAGATGAACAATCGCGTCTGCCGCAACGGCACGCCGCTCGACGCCCGCCACGGCAACATGGCGCTTTCGGCCCGCGCCCTCGGCTATGATCCGACTTTGTTCGGCTACACCGACGTCTCGCCCGATCCGCGCACGATGGCGCCGGGCGATCCCCGGCTGAAAAGCTATGAGGGCGTGCTGCCCGGCTTCAGCGTGCGCCAGTTCCTGCCTGAGCATCAGAAACCATGGCTGTCATGGCTGAAGGCACGTGGCGTCGACACCAGCGCGGGCTCTCCCGGCATTCACCGTCCCGTGGGCGGGGAAGCGAGCGGCGCCGTGACCAATGCGCCGCCTGTTTATTCCAGGGACGAGACGCCGACCGCTTTTCTTGCCGGCGAATTCATTCGCTGGCTGGACGAACAGGATTCGCCATGGTTCGCGCATGTCTCCTTCATCAGCCCGCATCCGCCCTTTGTCGTACCGCAGCCCTACAACACGCTGTATGATCCGGCGGATGGACCGCCCTTCCGCCATGTCGAGACTTGGCAGGCCGAGGCGCAAAGGCATCCCTATCTGGCTTACGACCTTGGTCGCCAGAAGCGGAGAAGCTTCCGCCCCGGCACCGACGGCCACGTGCGCGACTGGGGCGACGACAACATCCGGGCCATCCGCGCAATCTATTACGGCATGATCTCGGAGGTCGACGCGCAGCTTGGCCGCATCTGGCTAGCGATCAAGACGGCGAATGCATGGGATGACACCATCATCGTGCTGACTTCGGACCACGCCGAGATGATGGGCGACCATTTCATGCTGGGCAAAGGCGGCTTCTTCGACGGCAGCTATCACATCCCATTGATCGTGCGCGACCCGCGTCACGGCAATGCAGCCGGCTCGACCGTCAACCACTTCACCGAGGCCGTCGACATCTTCCCGACCTTGCTCGATCTGCTGGACGCCGACGCCCAGCTGCATCTCGACGGCCGCTCGCTAAAACCGTTCCTGCAAGATGAACCGCCTAAGGATTGGCGCGACGCGGCGCATTGGGAGTTCGACTTCCGCTCGATTGCCAGCGGTGAGGCCGAACGGCATTTCGGCATCGGCTCGCGCCAGTGCAACCTCGCCGTCATCCGTACGGAAAAATTCAAATACGTGCATTTCGGCGGCGGCCTGCCGCCGCTGCTCTTCGACATGCAGAAGGATCCGGGCGAACTGGCCAACGTTGCCGCCGACCCGGCCTATCTCAGCGTGCGGCTTGAATTTGCCGAGCGACTGCTTGCCTGGCGCGCCGAGCATCTTGACCAGTCGTTGGCGCTTGCAGAGCTGACGGACGAAGGGGTGGTGGATATGTGGTAGGCAGTAGGCAGTAGGCAGTAGGCAGTAGAATGTTCTGGCGGCCTGATGCCTCGTCACTCGGTTTCGCCTACTGCCCAATCCCTACTGCCTATTCCCTTACTGTACCATCATCCGCTGCTGGTCGCGCTTCTCGGCATAGCTGCCCTTGTCATACGCGGCCTGCGCCTGCAGCTGCTCCTTGGTGAAGTTGGTGTAGAGATATTTGTTGCCGTCCTTGTCGGTCATGAACTTGAGCTTGTCCATGCCGACCGCGACCTCCTTGGCGCCGATGCCTAGAAAGCCGCCGACATCGATGATGACGGCATCCGGCTTGCTGTCGGGCGTGAGCACGACGTCGCCGATCTCGCCGACCTTGGCGTCGTTGGCGCCATAGACGGTGGTGCCCTTCAGGTCGTCGCCTCTGATGTTACCGACCGGCATTTCGGTCAGTGTGGACTTGTCGATCGCTGCCGTTTGCGTCGGATCGGTGGCTTTTGTACCGGCCGGAGCTTCCGCGGTCTTGTCCGCGGGCTGAGCATTGTCAGCCGGTGCAACGGCCGTCGGGGCAGCCGGAGCAGTCGGTTGCGTCGCGTCGGACGTTGTCGTCACCGGCGCCGGATCATAGGGCTTGCGGTCGAAATCAGGCTGCGCCTGCAGTTCCTCCTTGGTGGTCTGCGCCACCAGCCAGCGATCGCCGTTCTTTTCGGCCCACTGCGCCTTGGCGAAATCATAGGTGACATTCTTTTCACCCATGCCAAGGAAGCCGCCGACGCCGATCACCAGCGACTGCGCCTTGCCATCCTTGGTCAGCACGATGTCGTTGACATCGCCGATATTCTGGGCATCGTCGCCAGTGCCATTGTAGACATTCTCGCCGATGATGTTGGTTGCGAGATTGCCGTCAGCGCGTTTCACCGCCGGTTCTGACGGCGCGGCGTTGAGATCAACCGGCTTCTGCGGGTCGTTCTGCGCCGTGGAAGCAGTGGCCGGGGCCGGATCGTAGGGCTTGCGGTCGAAATCGGGCAGCGCCGTCAACGCTTCTTTCGTCGTCTCGGCGACGAGCCAGCGGTCACCATTCCTCTCGACCCATTGCAACTTGCCGTAGTCGAAGGCGACGTTCTTGCTGCCTATGCCGAGGAAGCCGCCAACGCCGATAATGGCGGATTTCGCCTGGCCGTTTTCATCAAGGACGACGTCGCTGACGTCACCGATCTTCTGCGCATCGTCGCCAGTGCCATTGTAGACGGACTCGCCGATGATATTGGTCATCAGCGCGCCGTCGGCCTGTTGCGGCGCCGGCGCGATGGTAGCAGGGGCTTCAGCCGGCGCTGGGGTCGTCGCCGGGGTCGTCGTTGACTGCGCAAACGCACCGGTAGCGATCAGCGTTGCGAGTGCGGTCGTCGCGAACAGTGTGCGGATCATGATTAAGTCTCCTCTTGCGTGATCTCGTGCGCGCCGCAATCGGCAAACCACTTGCCGGGAGACCGAAGGCGGCGCCTCCAATGGGATCACAACGTTGTGACAAGGCGCTTGTTCCGAAAAAACGGGAGCATCGATATACCCCGGGCAAGTCCGTGAAATCGCCCGAGATTTCCGCCCGGCCGATGGAACCTTTGCCAAGCTTGCCCGTTTCAGCCTGCGGCTGGCAATTCCGGCCGCTAAAAAGAATACGGAGCGGGGCATGCGATTTGCAGCGGTGCTGAACCGGGACGGCGGCACCTTGCGGACCACCGATCTTTCCGCGCTAACCGACCGCATGCGCCAGACGCTTGAGGCGGCTGGTCACTCCATCGATATCGACATCGTCGCCGGCAAGGAGATTGTCGCGGCGCTCGACAAGGTCGCCGCGCGGCGAGACATCGACGTCGTGCTGGCCGGTGGCGGCGACGGCACCATTTCGGCCGCCGCGGGGCGGCTGATGAATGGCAAGAAGGCGCTGGCCGTCCTGCCTGCAGGAACCATGAACCTGTTCGCCCGCGGCCTTGGAATTCCGCAGACCATCGATGGCGCGCTGAAGTCCTTTGCCGACGGCGAGATCATGGCGGTCGATATCGCGAGCGCGAATGGCCGGCCGTTCGTGCATCAGTTCTCGATCGGCCTGCACGCCAGGATGGTGAAGCTGCGCGACAATATGGAATTCGCCTCGCGCCTGGGAAAGATTCGCGCCTCGGCCAAGGCCGCTTGGACGACGATCAACAATCCTCCCGCCATGAAGGTGACATTGAAGGTCGGCGAAGCCGAAATCGTGACCCGCATCAGCGGCATCGGCATTTCCAACAATCTGTTTGGCGAAGGCCATCTGCCTTATGCCGACAATCCTGCCGGCGGCGTGCTCGGCATCTATGTAACCGTGGCGCGGCAGCGTGGCGAACTGGTCAGGGCGCTCTTCGACATGGCTCGAGGCAGGTGGCGCGACAGCGATCATGTCGAAACTCATCAGGCCGACAAGGCAATCGTGAAAATCCATACAGGGAGCAAGAAATTCGGCGCCGTCATCGACGGCGAACTGGTCAAGCTGGAGCGTGAAACGACAATCCAGATCCACCCTGGCGCACTGAACGTCCTGGTTCCGGCGCAAGCCGCCCAGGCGAAGGCCGCCTGATGCGATTACGGATGACGCGGAAAACCCTAGCCGCCCGACTGCCCCTCGCCGGCTGGCGCGCTCTGGTTGGCCGGCGCGCTCTGGCCGGTGGGCTGCCCTTGGCTTTCAGGGTTATCTGGATCGATCTTTTGGCCATAAATCTCGGCCGCTCCCCAAGCAATGAAAGCCAGGAGCAACGCGGCGACCAATATGCGCAGGCCGTGCCAACCCCAGCGCCCCTGACGGGCTTTGTTTTCAGGGGCGATCTTGGTCATTGGCGGCGTTCCTATCGTGCAGCCGGGATGGTGGATAAAACCATCGCCGGCGAAACATGGTGGGGTAACGATTGCTTGCTACAAAAGTTCCGGCGCGCGACGGCCGCGCAAGGTGCGCGCCACCGCGGGTGGGGCCTGCAAGCGAGGGGGCTTGGTGGATAGCAAGGTGACGAAGCAGGCTGGTTTGCCGGTTGAGGTCCGCCGCGCCGTGGCGGCGCCGGAGCGGCTTGCCGTACTGCACGGGCTTGACGCGATCGACACCGACTCCGATCCCGACTTCGATCGCATCACCGGCCTTGCCGCCGCCGTGATGCAGGCGCCGATCGCGCTCGTCACGCTGCTCGACACCGAACGACAGTGGTTCAAATCCTGTGTCGGCTTCAACGAGACCGAAACCGCGACCGACATATCGTTCTGCGCCCATACCATTGCCGCCGGCGACGAGCCGATGGTGGTGCCGGATGCCAGCATCGACCCTCGCTTCTCCCGCAACCCGCTGGTCACCGGCGAACACCATGTCCGCTTTTATGTCGGCGCGCCGATGGTGGTCGCCGGCGCGCGCGTCGGCACGGTGTGCGTACTCGACCGGGAGCCGCATGAATTTCCGTCCGCTGCCGCGCTCGATCATTTGAAATCGCTGGCCAGCCTCGCCGCCAGCCTGTTTACCCTCAAGGACGCCACCCGCAGCGGCGCCATTGCCACGGCTGCTTTGGCGCAGGAGGAAAAGCGCCGAGCCATAGCGCTCGACGCCGCCTCGCTCGCCAGTTGGGCCTGGGATATCCGCACCGACATGATCGAATGCGACGTGCGTTTGTCGGAGCTGTTCAACCTGCCGCGTTCGAACCGGCTGCGGGCGCGCGACATTCTGGCCGCCATCGACCCGCGCGACGTCTACCAGACCGAGACGCGCTTTCGCGATGCCCTGACCGGCAGCGACGACTATTTCGGCGAATACCGGGTCAAAGGCTTCGATCCGCCGCGCTGGATAGTCACCCGCGGCCGCGTCATCGAGCGCGACGGCGAAGGCAAGCCGACGCTGATCTTTGGCGTCAACTACGACATCTCGGAACGCAAGCTCGGCGAGGACCGGCAAAGGCTGCTGCTGCGCGAGCTCAACCATCGGGTCAAGAACACGCTGGCGACGGTGCAAGCGCTGGCGACGCAGACCGTTCGCCACGCTCGCCGCCCAAGCGAATTCCTGGAAGCCTTCGGCGCCAGGCTGCAGGCGCTAGGCGCTGCCCATAACCTGCTGTCGGATCGCGAATGGCGCGGCATCGGTATTCGCGAACTGATGCAGATCGAGGTCAAGCCGTTCGATTCGGCAGAACGGCCGCGCATCGTGATCTCCGGTCCGGAGCTGCTGCTTTCGCCCGACCAGGCGGTGGGGCTCGGTTTGATCATGCACGAACTGGCCAGCAACGCGCTGCAATACGGATCGCTGTCGGTTGGCTCGGGGAAGGTCGATGTCGACTGGAAGGCGGCGGGCAAGAAAGGCGCGCGCCGCCTTGTGCTGACCTGGAGCGAAAGCGGTGGGCCGAAAGTCGACCCGCCGGAACGCCAGGGCTTCGGCTCTATCCTGATCCGCCGCAGCCTCGCGAAGGTTTTATCGAGCGAAGTGACCCACGAATTCCGCAGCGAAGGCGTGTTCGCCGAAATATCGATGCCGCTTGAAGATCTGCCGGCTTAAAGCAATTTCAGAAGTGCTAAGCGGTTTTCCGGGAACAGCGTATCAGCGCGACGCGCTTTAGTCGGCTTCGCTGTCTGGATCGCCCGGATCCGGTTTGACGTTCTCGCGGTAGATGGCATAGGCCGCGAGCGCGATCATCGGGCCGAGAATGACGCCCTTCCCGCCTTTCCCCTTGAGCAAGGCCGGCAGCACGGCAAGCGCCGCGGTGATACCGAGCGCCTTCAGGTCGGCATTGCGCCTTCGCGCACGTCGGCGTGCACGCGTTCCAGCCGCAAGTTGATGAATGAGCACGATAAGCCCGGCCAGTACCAGGAAACCAGCGGCGAAGCCAAGACAGGCGGCCATCGAGCCATAACGGTCAGCCGCCCAGATGTAGGCCGCCCCCAGGAGAAACCCGAGGCCGCACAGGGCAGCCACGGCGGCGAGCCCGTAGACGATTGCCGCCGTGCGCGCGCGGCGCATGGCGGCAATGGCTTCACCCGAGGCCAAGGCCGAGATAAGCGGTGCCAGCATGCCCATCTCTGTCGAAACTAGCGCCGGGCAAGAAGCGCAAACAGGAAGCCGACGCCGGCCGCGATCGCCAGTGAAGTGACCGGCTTCTCGCGCACATTGGCCGTGATCTGGGCCTCAAGATCCTTGGCGTTGCCACGCAGGCTGTCGAAGACGGCTTCGCCCTGCGCGCGCAACTGGTCGACGCCTTCGGCAGCAGCGCGCCGCGCCGTGCCGTAACCATGTTCGCCGGTCTTGGCCAATTGCTTGGTCAACTTTTCGATATCCGCCTTCAACTGCCGAATGTCGGCTTCCAGGTCGGCGTTCGTCTGACTTTCGTTGGCGGTTTTTCCTGCGGCAGTTGCCATTCTAAACTCCTTGCGTTTGCTTGGCTTCAAACGCCCGACACACGTCATGGTTCCGAAATCGGAGACCGTAACCATGAAAGGGTGTTTGCAAGTGCGAGTCCAGCCCCAGATGGAGGCCTGCCTGTCAGATCAGCGGCCGACGGCCTTCGCTAAGGCCCTCCCAGCGCGCGAGATCCTTCAGCCCCTCCCCGTCGATCACTTCGCAACCGCCGTCGCGCCAGGCGATCAGCTTGCGATCGATGAGCTTGCGGATCGTCTTGTTGGTGTGGACCAGCGACAGGCCGAGCGTATCGGCGACATGCTGCTGGGTAATCGGGATTTGCACCGGCGCCTTGCCGTTGAGCCCGACTGCCGCCGCGCGGCTGGCGATGAAGGCAATGAGATAGGCGGTGCGCTCGACCGCCGTGCGCCGACCGACGCTGAGCAGGTTCTCGTCCAGCATGCGCTCCTCGCGCGACGCCAGCCAGGTAATGTCGTAAGCAAGGCCCGGATGGTTGCGGTAGAGCTCGTGCAGGTTTTCACGCTCGAAGACGCACAACAGCATGGGCGACAGCGCCTCGACCGAGTGCTGCATTTCGCCCATCAGGCTGCCCTGCAGCCCGATAAGATCGCCGGGCATGGAGTAGTTCAGGATCTGGCGCCTGCCGTCCGACAATAGTTTGTAGCGGAAGGCCCAGCCCGAAAGCACGGTGTAGAGATGAGCACTTTGGCTGCCTTCGACCAGCACTGTGGCGCCCTTGTCGACGGCCAGTTCGCCCTTCTTGAACATGCTGACATAGGCAAGCTCCTGCTTCTCGAATTCCCGGAACACCGGCAATGGCCGAAGCGGGCAGATCTCGCATGGGTACTGACGGCTGGAAAACGAACGACCGTTCTGGCCAGACATTTCGATCCCTCTTTCGAACGTCTCTTGCCAGAGACTGAGTGCTACGCCTTTGCAAGGCCGCGGTTCCGCTGCCGATGGCATGTCTTTTTTAAATGACAGGATGGCAAATAGCGATCATGACTCGCTACACTCCACTGAGGCGAATTCGAAGCTCGCTTGTGGAGTAGAGCCGGTGGGCGAACTTTTCGATTAAGGCCTGACCGATCCCCCAAGGTCCGCGATGCGGTTGACTGGAGTCACTGTACCCGATGCTGCAAGAATTGAGGAGAGATTGCCAAGTGCCGCCATTGCTTGAGGGATTGCGAATTCTTGTCTTGGAGGATGAATTCCTGATCGCCATGGATGTCGAGCAGCTTTGCCGCGACCATGGCGCGAGCGACGTAGTGATTGCCCGCGCTCTGGCCGAGATCGATGAGCAGAAGGTCGTTGGCGAGTTCGACGCCGCTATCGTGGACCTCATGCTGGGCGGAACGTCTACACTCGATTTCGCCTCGCGGCTGCGCCAATCGGGCCTGCCGTTTGTCTTTGCCTCCGGCTATTCGGACCCGGATGAGATCAAAGTGTCTTTTCCCGGCATCCGCCTGGTCACCAAGCCTTATTCGGGGACCGATCTCGTCGAGGCTCTGGCGGCGGCCTGCGGACGCGCGCCAGTCTGAGATATCTTCGATGCGTATGTGTAGAGAGCCCGGGCCCGCAAACGGGGCCTCCGCCGTCAGGCAGCGTTTGAACCCGTCACCTGGGACGAGATCGCGTCCGGCCCGTATTCGTCTTCGCCGGAGATTTTGAGGATCTCCTGCAACCGCGTGCGGGCCCGGCTGACCCGGCTTTTGATCGTTCCGACCGCACAGCCGCAGATTTCGGCGGCCTCTTCATAGGAAAAGCCTGAAGCGCCGATGAGGATGATGGCTTCGCGCTGGTCCTCGGGGAGTTGCTCGAGCGCGCCGCGGAAATCCTTGAGGTCAAGCTGGCCGTGCTGAGCCGGATGAACGGCAAGCCTGGCCGTCATGATGCCGTCGCTGTCCTGCACCTCGCGGCCGCGCTTGCGCATCTGGGAATAGAACTCGTTGCGCAGGATGGTGAACAGCCATGCCTTGAGATTGGTGCCGGGCTGAAAGCTCTCATGCTTGTCCCAAGCCTTGACCAGCGTCTCCTGCACCAGATCGTCGGCCTTGTCGGCATTCTGCGTCAGCGACACGGCAAAGGCCCGCAGGCTCGGGATCGAGCCGAGCAGGTCGGTCTTGAACCCTTGTGAGACAGCTGCCATGCCTCAGTCCTTCTTCTGTGCAGGTTCGGCTTTTTCCAGTTGGCTGAGCAACTGGGCAAAGCGATCCGGCACATTGTCCGAGACCAGCTCGTCATAATATTGTTTGAGTTTGCGGCCGATTTCCGAATTCGCCCCGAGCGGGTCGCCGGAATTGGCCCGGCGCCTGTCAGCGGCGCCAGCCAGCGTTTCTTTATTCATGTCCTTCATTTCGCCCTTAAATCCAGCGCCCCGAGCCGCCCCATTACACAACGCAAAGCGGCCCCCTCGTCTGGTTGCCCATCGCACCACAAACGTCGCCCGTACAGTTTCGTTCCACAAGTCTCGGAACTTTTTCGCAAAACCCGCGTTTGGGTGTTGGGGCTTGCAATCAGCTTGACCTGCAATCTATGCAATCACGTCATCTGAGGGAGACGTCTACCATGAGCCTTTCCGCAACCATCGCTCCGCACCTGCCGTTCCTGCGCCGCTTTTCACGCGCCGTATCCGGATCGCAGGAGAGTGGCGATGCGCTGGTCGCCGCGATGCTCGAAGCCATCATCGCCGACGTCGATATCTTCCCGCAAGCGTCAAGCGACCGCATCGCGCTCTACAAGGTATTCGCCAAACTGTTCACCTCCATTGCCATCCGCGTTCCGCAGGAGCAGGCGCAATCGGCATGGGAGCAGCGCGCCGCCGCCAATCTGAACGCCATTGCGCCACGGCCACGCCAGGCTTTCCTGCTGGTCGCGGTCGAAGGCTTCGGTGAAGACGAGGCAGCTGAAATTCTCGATGTCGACGCCAAGGAATTCTCCGAACTGCTTGCCCAGGCGAGCAATGAGATCTCTCGCCAGGTGGCGACCGATGTGCTGATCATCGAGGACGAGCCGCTGATCGCCATGGACATCGAGGAAATGGTCGAGAGCCTCGGCCACCACGTGGTCGGAACCGCGCGCACCCATACCGAGGCGGTGGCGATGTTCGGCAAGACAAGGCCGAAGATGGTGCTGGCTGACATTCAGCTTGCCGATGGCAGCTCGGGTATCGATGCGGTCAACGAAATCCTGTCGTCGACTTCGGTGCCGGTAATCTTCATCACCGCCTTCCCCGAACGTCTGCTGACCGGCGAGCGGCCTGAACCGGCCTTCCTCGTCACCAAGCCGTTCAATCCCGACATGGTCAAGGCGCTGATCAGCCAAGCGCTGTTCTTCGACCGGCAGGCCAAGGCCGCCGCGTGAAGTAGGGCCTTCAATCTCCAACTTTTCGCCGCCTCGCAGCGTTGCAAGCACTGCCGATCGCCAAACCCGGCGATCGGCGGCTGCCCGTCGCTCCGTATCGGGCGCACGCGCGTGAATCAATTCGCATCCGGGCCTCTTCCAAAGACCTTCTTTTTCGGCAAATGGTGGAACAAACAGCAATCACTCACGTTCTTGATCCAGTATCGGAAGGAGACAGATCATGCTCTACTGGGCGCTCGTATTTCTCGTCGTGGCGATCATCGCCGGCGCGCTTGGTTTCGGCGGCATCGCCGGTACCTCGGCCGGTATCGCGCAAATATTGTTCTTCATCTTTCTCGCCTTCCTCGTCATCTCGCTTCTGGCCGGCCTGTTCAGACGGGCATCGTAGGAGCGGGCGAACACTGGAAGCCGCACCCCTCAAACGGTTTCCAGCCACCGCCGGGCGATGTCCTTCAACGGGACATCGTCCGGCGGACCTTTTCTGGGGACCTACTCAGGAACTGAGTCCAAGTGAATCGTTCAGTCCTGATCAGGTGGACAGGTGATTGATGCGTTCTATTGGCGGAGGCGAGAGCGGACAGGGCGACGAGGTGATCGCACTGCACCCGGCTGAAAGCGGAATGCAGCTTGGCCGGGCCTTGCTTCACGCTCTGCACAATGCCGGCATTTCCGTCCTCTATCAGGATCGTGAATTGAAGACTGTATGGGCCCGCAACATGCGTGCGCCGTGGGTTTCCGACACAGCCGACAGCAACGGCGCGTTGCCACCGGCGCAAGCTGAGCAAATCGCCGCCGCCAAAAGCAATGTGATCGCTTCCGGCAATCCGGAACGCCTTGAACTGAGTGTTCCCACCGGTGATGGCATGCGCTGGTTCCAGGTATGGGTCGATGCCGATCGGGGCCATCGCGGCGACGTGCAGGGCGTCGTCACCACGATGGTGGAAACCACCGAGCAGAAACGCCGCGAACAGACGCTGAAGACGCTGTTGCGCGAAGTCAGCCACCGCTCCAAGAACCTGTTGGCCATCATCCAGAGTATTGCCACCCAGACCGGCCGCTATTCCGAGACACCCGACGATTTCCTGAAGCGCTTTCGCGGCCGCCTGCAGTCACTGGCTTCCTCCCAGGATCTGGTAACGTCGTCGAACTGGCGGGGTGCAGCACTTCGCGAGCTTATCCGCGGCCAGGTCGTTCGCTACGGCGCCGATCCCGCGCAGAGCCTGCGCTTCAATGGCGTCAACCCCTACCTCAATCCCAACGCGGCCATTCATATTGGACTGGCAATGCACGAACTCGCCGTCAATTCATTCAGCTACGGCGCCTTGGCGCGGCCGGACGGCTTTGTCGAGGTAACCGCCGATCTGTCGAACGTCCCAGAGGCCGCCGACAAGCCGGCTTTGTCGCTGACTTGGGTCGAGGCCATTGTCGCCAATGATAACAGACGCACCGAGAAACGCTTCGGCAGCGTTGCCCTCGAACGTGTCGTGCCGGCATCGCTGAACGGCACGGCGACGCTGGAGATCACCAGTGACCGCCTCGAATACCGCCTCGTCGTTCCGCACGGCAATTTCGAAACCGAATGAGCGGCGGGATTCCTTAACCGGCTGTTCACCATAAAATCCGATGCTGTGGTTCCCAGAGATTGCTGGATCTTGACCGATTCAACCGATGTTTCGGCCGCGGCCTGCAACGCAAGTATGGGAGGAATGATCATGACGGTTGCCGATATGAACAGGCTGGAGCAGGCCGCCCGGGTCTCGATGAGCGGCTTTCAGGATCCTGATGCTTCAGCCTCGCCTTTGCAGCACGCCTGGCATCCCTTGCTTCGCTTCGCCGCTGTCGCGCTCGTCGCCGCTGTTATGCTGATCGTGGCGTCGCAATTGGCCTGAGCCAGATGCTCAGGTTCACGCTGCTCCCAAGCAGCCTGGCTCAGAAGCTGTCCAGCTCGTAGCCAACCAATTATTAACGCCCTTTGCGGCACAGGAACTTTGACGGCTGTGGACCGTTCTTATGGCGAGAGGACGTGTCGCCGTGGAACACATCGCCGCTTTGCTTTTGGTAATTGGCTGTTCGAACAACATGACCGAATGCCGTGAACTGCCGGTGCCGGTCAGCGTTTTCGAAACCGCCGAAGCATGCACGGCAGAACGTCCATTCGCTGCCGGCGACGTGCAGGGTCAGGCCGACCACGTCGTTGCCAAATGTCTTACGGTCGACCCCGCGCTGGAGGATGATTACGACCAGGTTGTCTGGAACGTGCGCCCGGACGGCTCGCTCGACGCGTCTTTGCAGATTTCCAATGTCGTGGTCGCGTCGAATGCGACGCGCCGCGAAAAAGACTCTCTTAGCCAACAATAAGATCGAGCGGGCAAAGGCTGCTCTTTCGTGCTAAATAGCGGCTGGAGCTTACTAAAGTGAGGACAAAAGTGAGGAGAGATTCTATGCGGAAATTGATTATTGCCATGGTTGCGGTGGTCGCCGTCAGCGGCTGCAGCACGACCGAGCAGGATGTCGGTGTCGGCGCCGGTGTCGGTGCTTTGGCCGGCGGACTGATCGGCGGCGGCAAGGGTGCGCTGATCGGCGCAGCCGTTGGCGCCGGTTCCGGCCTGCTGGTGCGCAACCTGCGCAACGGCTATTGCCAGTATCGCGACAATCGCGGCCGGCTCTACACCGCTCGCTGCTGATCCGCTTCAAAAGCGTCAGACAATCGCGACGGAGACCGGTCAGCCGGTCTCCGTTTGTTTGACTGCATCAGGCTGCGGGATCCTGATTTCCACCGTAAGCCCATCGGCGCGAAAATCTCGGGCAATCGTGCCGCGCAACTCGCGCGTGACATTGAGGTCGATCAGCTTGGTGCCGAAGCCGGTCTTCGCCGGCGCTTCGAGTTCCTTCTGCCCGGCTTCCCGCCAGTTCAGAACTAGCATCCGCTCGGACCCGCGCCCCTCGAACGACCAGTTGACCTTCAGCGCACCCACGGAATTGCCGGCCTCGCCATATTTCAGCGCATTCGTCGCCAGCTCGTGAAAGGTCAGGCCAAGCGCCTGCGTCGTCCTCTCGTCGAGCAGCACCTGGGGCCCTGACAATATCCCTTCCGGAAGCTCCTTGCCGAACACCTGGCCGAGCTCGATGCGCAGCAGGTCGCCAAGATCGGCCTTCTGCCAGCGCGAACGCGTCAGCATATCCTGGGAAGCCGCCATTGCCTGGAGGCGGGCCGAGAAGGAAGTTGAGAACTCCTTCACGTCGGTTGCTTGCGCTGCCGTCTGGCGCGCAATCGCCAGCACCCGCGTGATCGAATTCTTGATCCGATGCTTCATCTCCTGCAGCATCAAATCCTTTTCGAGCAGGCTTTTTTCCGTCGTTTCATGCAGCAGCGACTTGGCGTCGTAGGCGCGCTCCTGGTAGCGGGCCACCAACGCGATGGCGCCGGCCAGAAGCAGGCCGAACAGCCCGAGCATGACCGGAATGGCGCGCGAGGACGGTTGCGAAAATGCACTTGTCGGCCGAAACAGCACCGTCCACGGCCGACCGGCGACGATGATCTTGCGCGTCACCAACAGCCTGTCGCCAAAGCTCGCAACCGGCGGCGTTTCGGACTGGAACAGAAGATTGTCGGCGTCCGCCGTGCCGTCATAGACCGCGGTGTTGACCGGCAGCAAAGGCGTGCGGCTGAGCGCGGTCTGGAACAGGTCGCGGGCGCAGAAGGCCGCGTAGAGAAGGCCTGATGTCGATGATCTGGACGCATTGATACCATCCGGCGCGGTTTCGACATTGAGCCTGACGAAGACCAGGAAACCGGTAAAGGTCTGCGCCGCGCCAGTGTCCTGGCCGAGCTGGACCAGACCGCTTGCGTGCTGTGCGTCATCGGCCAGCGCTTTTTCGATCGCCTCGCGCCGCACCGGCTCGGTGAACATGTCGTAGCCGATGGTGGATTCGTTGGCAGGGTCGAGCGGCTCGAACAGCACGACGGGCGTGCGCCACGGCTGTGTCGTGTCCGGATAGACCGTGTGGGCGGCGCCGCGGTCGCGCAACATGTCGCGCTCGACCGCCGCTTCGTCACCGGTCTTGGCCAGCCTGAGATAGCCGATGCCGCGCAGGCCAGCGAAATTGTTATCGACATCGAGGGCGCTGAAGAAGGCCTTGAATTCGCTACCTGAAATCTCGCCGTTGCGGGAGTCGAACAGCGCCTGCGTCGAGCGCAGCAGTGACAGATGCAGATCGATACGGCTTTCGATGCGGTTGAGCGCGTCGTCGGCCGTCGCCTCGAACTTGATGCGCGCCGCTTCCTGGGTGGCGAAATAGGCGAAGCCCGCCATCGTCAGGCTGATCAGTGCAACGGCAATGAAGGCAAGGATCGGGAAAAACTTCTTCAACGCAGGCCCATGGACGGTTCGGAACCTTTATGGGCAAGTCGCCGCGGCAAGACAATGGCGCGGCCAAGCCATAATGACAGCTGGCATATCACCCATATTTAGCCGGCTTATCGATCGAACATCAGTGAACATGAAAGCTGACGATAGCGTGGTGTCAGGCCGCGATCTTCAGCGCACCCGGACCGGGAATGGCGCCGGGCGGGCACTTTCCCAGGATGATCATGCCGAGCACTTCGTCCTGAGTCACATCGGTGGTGCGCGCGGTGCCGACGACCTGGCCGTTCTTCATTACGCAGACCCGGTCGGCAAGCTCGAACACGTCGTGAATGTCGTGGCTGATCAGGAAAATGCCGATGCCGTCGGCCTTGAGCTGCTTTACCAGTTCGCCGACCTGCGCCGTCTCCTGCGGCCCGAGCGCCGCCGTCGGCTCATCCATGATCAGGATGCGGGCGTTGAACAGGATGGCGCGTGCGATCGCCACCGACTGGCGCTGGCCGCCCGATAGCTTGATCACGGGCTCCTTGAAGCGCTGGAAGCGCGGATTGAGCCGGCCCATCACCTTGCGCGCCTCGGCCTCCATGGCGACATCGTCGAGTGTCCCCCACGCGGTCATCAGTTCGCGGCCGAGGAAGAGGTTGGCGGCAGCGTCGACATTGTCGGCCAGCGCAAGCGTCTGGTAGATCGTTTCGATGCCGTATTTCTTGGCGTCGCGCGGATTGGAGATCGAGGCCTCCTGGCCGTTGACCAAGATCTGGCCGGCATCGCGCTTGTAGGCGCCCGACAGGATCTTGATCAGCGTCGACTTACCGGCGCCGTTGTGGCCAAGCAGCGCCACCACTTCGCCCGGGAAAAGATCGATGGACGCATCGTCGACGGCGCGAATGCCACCGAACGCGATCGAGATGTTACGCATGTCGATCAGTGGCGTACCGGTGGGAGCAGTTTTTTCCATAATCGTTCCTCCCTAGACGCGCTTGCGGTAGACGGTGTCGAGCCAGACGGCGATGACCAGGACAGCGCCAACGACAATGCTCTGCAGCGGCGAGTCGATGCCGAGCAGCACCATGCCGGATTGCAGCGACTGCATCAGAAGCGCGCCGAGCATGGCGCCCATCACCGTTCCGGCGCCGCCGGCGAGCGACGTGCCGCCGATGACAGCGGCCGCGATTACCAAAAGCTCGTCCAGTGTGCCCAGCGCATTGGTTGACGCATTGAGACGGGCCGACGAGATCGCCGCGCTGATTGCAGCCAGCACACCCATGATCATGAACACCTTCATGGTCACCCAGCGCGTGTTGATGCCGGCGAGTTCCGCTGCCTCCGGATTGCCCCCGATGGCGAAGACATAGCGGCCGAAACGCGTGCGCTTGGTGATGAACGTCATGATGATGCCGACAATCACCGCCATCAGCACCGGTATGGCGATGCCATGCGCGATGAACAGCCCGCCTTCGGGATCGGTGATGCCGTTCTGCTGTGCGTACTGGCGCACGATGCCGATCGGCCATGGATAGGAATTGGCGATCCACACGGCGCCGAGGATGGCCGCGCAAGCGACCACGCCAAGCAAGGTCTCGGCCCAGACGGGGCGCAGTGGAAAGCTGAAGCGCTTGCGCTGCGAGCGACCGTTGAACAGCGCGAAGGCGACCGCCGCGCAGGCGAAGATGCCGACGATCCAGCTGGCAGCGGCGCCAATCGAGCCGCGTGGTCCGCCGCCCATCAGCTGGAAGGTGGCGTCGAGTGGCGCGACCGTGCGCCCGCTGGTGATGAGCCATGCCATGCCACGCCAGACCAGCAGGCCACCAAGCGTCACGATGAAGGCCGGAACCTGCATATAGGCGATGATGAAGCCCTGGAACGCGCCGATCAACAGACCAAGCACCACGCCGGCGGCAAGCGAGATGATCCAGAGCCAGGGGTTTCCAAGCTGGAAGCCGATGACGCGAATGAGGAATTCGGCCTGTGCCACGCCCATGATCATGCCGATCACGCCTTCGACGGAGCCCACCGAAAGGTCGATGTTGCGCATGACGATGACCAGTACCATACCGGCCGCCATGATCGCGACCGAGGACGTCTGCACCGACAGGTTCCAAAGATTGCGCGGCGTCAGGAAAAGCCCACCCGACAGGATATGTATGCCGACCCAGATGACCAGCAGCGCGCCGACCATGCCGAGCATACGCGTGTCGAGCTCGGTCGCTTTCACGAACCGGGCGACCGCGCCGAGTTCAGACGCTCGCGCCGTATCGGCCTGCGGATTTGAGGTCGTGTCGGTCATGATGTCCTCCAGCGGCTTGCCGTCTGGCGCGGATGCCGGACCACAGCCTAGAAGTTTGCCGCCGATGGCGGAAACACACAATTCTCGTAGAGAAAACGCCGCGGCTTGACAGCCGCGGCGCCTCATTTCTTCAAGTCGGCGAGATCAGTTGCAAGCCGCGACGCTGCCGGCGGCGACGCCTGTGCAGACTTCGTCCTTCTTGATCCAGCCGGCGTCGATGACGACGTTGAGGTTGTCCTTGGTGATCGCGACGGGGGTCAGGAACAGCGACTTGACGGTGTTGCCGCCAGGCGTGGTGAAGTCCTTGGCGCCGGCAATGTCGCCCGTCTTCTTGCCATCGGCAAGCTGCGAGGCGATCTCGGCGGCGTTCTTGCCGAGTTCGCGCGCGTCTTTCCACACCGACACCGTCTGCGTGCCGAGCGCGATGCGGTTCAGGGCGGCATGGTCGCCGTCCTGGCCCGAGACCGGAACCGTTCCGGCAAGGCCCTGCGCCGTCAGCGCGGCGACAACGCCGCCGGCGGTGCCGTCATTGGCCGCAACCACGGCATCGACCTTGTTGTCATTGGCGGTCAGGAACTGTTCCATGTTCTTCTGGGCGTTGGCCGGCAGCCAGCCATCGGTATAGGCCTCGCCGACATTCTTGATCTTGCCCGAGTCGATGGCTTCCTTGAGCACTTCCATCGAGCCCGAGAACAGGAAATCGGCATTCGGATCCGAGCCCGAGCCCTTGATGAAGACATAGTTGCCTTCGGGCTTCGCCTTGAACACTTCGCGGGCCTGCATGCGGCCGACTTCCTTGTTGTCGAAGGTCAGGTAGAAGACGTCCTTGTTCTCGATCAGGCGATCATAGCCGACGACCGGAATGCCTTCGTCCAGCGCCTTCTGCACCGCCGGGCCGATGGCCGAGGCGTCCTGCGCCAGGATGATCAGCGCGTTGGCGCCCTGCGAGATCAGGCTTTCGACGTCGGTCAGCTGCTTGCCGGGATTGGACTGCGCGTCGGCCGAAATGTACTTGTCGCCGTCGGCTTCGATCGCCGTTTTCATCGCCGCCTCGTCGGTCTTCCAGCGCTCTTCCTGGAAGTTCGACCACGACACGCCGATGACCTTGTCCTTCGCCTGCGCGACCGAGACCAGCGCCAGCGACATGGCGACACCCGCCAGCATGGCGGCTGCAAATCTGTCCATCATAATCCTCCCTGCGCCGCGTGCGGCGCGACAAAACTGGCCCGAGGGCCGGCACACAGAGGCCCTATTTTTTCGAGCCTCGAAAAAATACTGGTTCAATGATAAGGCGCTGTCAACATCGATTCTGATGGATTCTGATGGCCTTGCCGAATTTTTTCGAGGTCCGCAATAAACAATGACAGGGCTGCCGGCGTCTGCCAATATTTGGCTGGTGCCGTCGAACGCCTTCACTATCATGAGGCGCGAGGAGGCCGGGAGGAAACAAATGTCGGTTGGAATCCGCCACGACGATCTGCGCCGTCGCAACCGTGCGATGGTGATTTCAGCCGTGCGCCGGGCCGGCCAGCCGTCGCGGACCGAGATTGCGGCGACCACCGGCCTCAGCCACTCGACCATATCGGCAATCTCGTCTGATCTGATTCAAGAAGGCATCCTGATTGAAGGCAAACCTGGCGAGACCGGCGCACTGAAACGCGGCCGGCCGCAGGTGGGCCTTGGTCTCAACCCGGAAGCGGCGGCGGTGATGACCGTCGTGCTGTCGCTCAATTTCCTGTCCGTCACCGTCATCGACTATGCCGGCCACGTCGTCGCCGAGGAACAGCGCCGGCTGGACACGCTGACCAAGCCGCGCGACGAGCTGATTGGCGAATGCGTAGCAATCGTCCGGCGGCGGCTTGAGGATCCCGACCTCGATGTCCAGAGCATCGCCCGCATTGCCATGGGCATCCAGGGCATCACCGATTCGCAGGCGCGCGCCATGCTGTGGTCGCCGATCACGCCACTGACCGACATTGCCTTCGCCGACATGTTGGAAGCGGAATTCGGCATTCCTGCCACCATGGAGAACGATTGCAACATGATGGCGGTGGCGCTGCAATGGCGCCAGCCCGAGCGCTACCGCGACAATTTTATCGCCATCCTCTTATCGCACGGCATCGGCATGGGCCTGGTGCTGAAAGGCGAACTGTTCACCGGCACCCATTCCTCGGGCGGCGAGTTCGGCCACATGATCCACCGTCCGGGCGGCGCGCTCTGCCGCTGCGGGCGGCGCGGCTGCGTGGAAGCCTATGCCGGAAACTACGCCATCTGGCGCAGCGCCAAAATGATGGGCGAGGATGCCGAGCCGGTCGATATCGGCGACGCTGATATGCGCGCACTCGCCGCGCGCGCCCGCGAAACCGACGGCCCGGAGCGCGAAGCCTATCGCAAGGCCGGCGAGGCGCTCGGCTTCGGCCTCGGCAGCCTGTTTGCGCTGATCGATCCGGCACCCGTCGCCATGGTAGGCGTCAGCGCCGCCGCCTTCGACCTGATCGAGCCGGCATTGCGCGAGGCCATCGCCCAGACTGCCGGCGGCCAGCACTCGAAGTCGATCTCCTTCGACACCGAGCCCAACGAACTGCCGCTGATCCGCGAAGGCTGCGCCATGCGCGCACTCGGCTTCGTCGACCAGGAGATTTTCGCACCGGGCATTCAGCCCAAATCTGGCAAGCATGTCGCCTGAAAGGCCGGCAACGGCGCGACGCGCAGCATCCTAATCTTCCCTGATCGCGTAGCCGGCGCCGCGAATGGTACGGATGACATCCGGCATGCGGCCGTTGTTGACGGCCTTGCGCAGCCGCCCGACATGGACATCGACGGTTCGCTCGTCGATATAGATCGTCTCGCCCCAGACATTGTCGAGCAGTTGGCTGCGCGAGAACACGCGGCCGGGATGGCGCATCATGAATTCGAGCAGCCGGAACTCGGTCGGTCCGAGCCTGATCTCGCTCTTCTTGCGGTAGACCCGGTGCGATTCTCGATCGAGCACGATGTCGCCGACCTTGAGCACGCTGGACAGCACTTCCGGCTTGGCCCGGCGCAGCAGCGCCTTCACTCGCGCCATGAACTCCGGCGTCGAGAATGGCTTGACCAGATAGTCGTCGGCGCCGGTGGACAGGCCGCGCACGCGATCGCTTTCCTCACCGCGCGCGGTCAGCATGATGATCGGCAGCCGCTCGGTTTCGGGCCGCACTCTAAGCCGCCGGCAGAGCTCGATGCCGGAAACAGCGGGCACCATCCAGTCGAGCACCAGGAGATCGGGCACGTTTTCCTGCAGGCGGATCTCGGCCTCGTCGCCGCGTGTCACCACCTCGACGTGATAGCCTTCGGATTCGAGGTTGTAGCGGAGGAGCACGCCTAGCGGTTCCTCGTCCTCCACGACCATGATGCGTGGCGCGATCATCGGCAGTTCACCCTCATCAGGCCGGCATGGCCATCGCCGTCTCGTCCTGCTTCGGACGATTGGCGGGCAGTTGCTGGCCGGTCAGCACATAATACGCATTTTCGGCGATGTTGGTGACATGATCGCCGATGCGCTCAAGATTCTTGGCGCAGAACAAGAGATGCGTGCAGGCGGTGATGTTGCGAGGGTCTTCCATCATGTAGGTCAAGAGCTCACGAAACACGGACGTGTATTTGACGTCGATGCGCTCGTCGTCATTCCTGAGTTTTGCAAGCGCTGCCGCATCGGTGGCGGCATATTCCTCGACGACGCCTTGCACCTGGATCAGCACCAGCTGCGCCATGGCGTCGATGGAGTGCGACAGGTCGCGCGGCGTGACACTGAGGCCCACGGTGCCGACGCGCTTGGCGATGTTCTTGGCGAGATCGCCGATGCGCTCGAGGTCGCCGGCCATGCGGATCGAGCCGACCACGGCGCGCAGATCGTTGGCCATCGGCTGGCGCTTGGCGATCAGCGTGATGGCGCGGTCGTCCAGTTCGCGCTGGCGCGCATCCATGATGGCGTCGTCGGAAACGACACGCTGTGCCAGCGCATTGTCCGAATTGAGCAGCGCCCTGGTCGAGCCGCTGACCATCGAGCCTGCCAGATCGCCCATGTCGCGGATCAGCTTGCTGATCTGCCCGAGCTCTTCATCGAAGGAGGCGACGGTATGTTCACCCATGATCTTGGTCCTCGTGCCTGAAATTCACCCGCCGGAAGGTTCAGCCGAAGCGGCCGGTAATGTAATCCTGGGTGCGCTTGTCGTCGGGGTTGGTGAACATCTTGTCGGTTGCGCCCTCCTCGACGAGATAGCCGAGATGGAACATCGCCGTGCGCTGCGACACGCGCGCCGCCTGCTGCATCGAGTGGGTGACGATGACGATCGTGTAGTTCTGGCGCAGCTCGTCTATCAGCTCCTCGACACGGGCGGTGGCGATCGGATCAAGCGCCGAGCAGGGCTCATCCATCAGGATCACTTCCGGCGACACGGCGATGGCGCGCGCGATGCACAGGCGCTGCTGCTGGCCGCCGGACAGGCCGGTGCCGGGCTCCTGCAGGCGGTCCTTGACCTCGTTCCAGATCGCAGCCTTCTTCAGGCTCTGCTCGACGATCTGGTCCATGTCGGACTTGCGCTTAGCCAGCCCATGGATGCGCGGGCCGTAGGCGACGTTCTCGTAGATGGACTTCGGGAACGGGTTGGGTTTCTGGAACACCATGCCGACGCGTGCGCGCAGTTCGACGACATCGATGTTCTTGTCGTAGATGTCGTCTTCATCGAGCGTGATCTTGCCGGTCACCCGCGCCGAATCGATGGTGTCGTTCATGCGGTTGAGGCAGCGCAGGAAGGTCGACTTGCCGCAGCCGGACGGGCCGATCAGCGCCGTCACCTGGTTCTGGCGGACGTCGAGATTGACGTCGAACAACGCCTGCTTCTCGCCATAGAACACGCCGACCTTGTCGCCGCGCATCTTGATGACTTCGTTCGACTTGGCGTTCATTTTGTCGCCCACTGCATTCTCAAGGGACTGTTCGGTCATGATGTTCATACCAAATTGCCTTTTTTCTACCAGCGCCGCTCGAACCGGCGCCGGAGCACGATCGCGGTGATGTTCATGGCCATGAGGAAGACGAGCAGGATGATGATGGCGCCGGACATGCGCTCGACAAAAGCGCGCTCAGCCTCGTTTGCCCACATATAGATCTGAACCGGCAGCGCGGTCGCCGGATCGAAAGGCGTCGTCGGATAATCGGCGACGAAAGCGACCATGCCGATCAAGAGCAGCGGTGCTGTCTCGCCGAGCGCACGCGCCAGGCCGATGATGGTGCCGGTAAGGATGCCTGGGGCGGCAAGCGGCAGGATGTGATGGAACACCATCTGCATCTTGGAGGCGCCGAGACCTAGGGCCGCCGAGCGGATCGACGGCGGCACCGCGGCGAGGGCGGCGCGCGTGGCGATGATGATGGTCGGCAGCGTCATCAGCGTCAGCACCAGGCCGCCGACGAAGGAAGCCGAGCGCGGCATGCCGAGGAAGTTGATGAACACGGCAAGGCCAAGCAGACCGAAGACGATCGACGGCACCGCCGCGAGATTGTTGATGTTGACTTCGATCAGGTCCGTAAAGCGGTTCTTCTTGGCGAATTCCTCGAGATAGATCGAGGCGGCGACGCCGATCGGCAGCGCCAGCAACAGCACGATCACCATCATGTAGAACGAGCCGATGATCGCCACGCCCATGCCCGACGTTTCGGGCCGGCTGGAGGCGCCATAGGTGAACAGGCCGGTGTTGAAATGCTCGGCCATCACGCCGTCGGCTTTAAGCTTGTTCATCCAGTCGATCTGCTGGTTGGACACCTTGCGGCGCGCTTCATCGACGCCGAGGTCGATCTGACCCTTGAAGGCCGAGTCGAGGTTCGCGGCAGCCAGGATGTCGACGTCACGCGTCCTGCCGATCACCGACGGATCGGCGGAGACGATGTCGCGCAGCTGGACGCGGGCGCCTTCCGACAGGAAGCCCTTGAGCTTCAGCATCATCGGCTTGTTGGCCGGATCGATGCCGAGCTTGGCCACCAGCGCGTTTTCGGCGAGCTTGGGATAGTTCGCCTTGATCAGCACGGTAGGGTCGGTGGCGCGCTTGCCGGAGGGATCGATCACCTTCTCGTCGAAGGTGACCGGCAGCGTCACCGTCGTCTGCCAGAAGGCGGTGTAGCCTTTCGAGACGATGGTGATCAGCATGATGGCCAGGAACGCCAGGCCCACCGAGATCGCAATCACGCCATAGATGCGGAACCGGCGTTCGGCGGCATAGCGCGCCTTCAGCCCGATGTCGCGGCGCGGACGCGCGACGGCACCCGCCATCGTGTCCAGGGGGATGTCGGTCATTCGTACTGCTCCCGGTACTTGCGCACGATGTAGAGGGCGACGATGTTCATCACCAGCGTCAGCGCGAACAGCGTCAGGCCGAGCGCGAAGGCGACCAGCGTCTGCGGCGAGTTGAACTCGAGATCGCCGGTCAGCTGGTTGACAATCTTGACGGTGATGGTCGTCATCGCCTCGAACGGATTGGCCGTCAGATTGGCGGCGACGCCCGCCGCCAGCACGACGATCATCGTCTCGCCGATGGCGCGCGACGCCGTCAACAGGATGGCGCCGACGATGCCGGGCAGTGCCGCCGGCAGGATCACCCGCTTGATCGTCTCGGAGCGCGTGGCACCGAGGCCGAGCGAGCCGTCACGCATTGCGCGCGGCACCGCGGTGATGATGTCGTCGGACAAAGAGGACACGACCGGGATCAGCATGACGCCCATCACCAGACCGGCGGTGAAGATGCTCTGGCCCTGGATGAAGGGCGAGCCGCCGGTGAGTGCCGCCGACAGGTCGCGCAAGAACGGTCCGAGCGTGACAACGGCGAAGATGCCGTAGACGATGGTCGGAATGCCGGCCAGCAGTTCCAACGCCGGCTTGACCACCGAGCGCACACCGCGCGAGGCATATTCGGACATGTAGACCGCCGACATCAGCCCGACCGGCACTGCCACCAGAAGGGCGACGGCGGCGATGTAGAGCGTGCCGGCAAGAAGCGGGATCAGGCCGAACTGACCCCGGCTGCCGCCGGAACCGGCGGCGGCGAAACGCGGATCCCACACCGTGCCGAAGAAGAAGCTCATCGGCGACACGCTCTCGAAGAAGGTGATGGTCTGGAACAGCATCGACAGCACGATGCCGACCGTGGTCAGGATGGCGATGGTCGAGGCCGCAAGCAGCCCCCACAGCATCAGCTTCTCGACGTTGTTGCGCGCCCTGGCGCGCGGCGCGATCTGCCTCAGCGCATAGAAGGCGCCGGCGACCGACAGCGCGAAGGTCAGCACGGCGCTGAACAGGCCGAGCCGGTCCTGGACCTGGTTCGCCTCGACCGCGATCGGGATCATATAGTCCTGGGTGTCACTGGCCAGTGCCACGCCCTTGGCGGCGAGCAGCGGCTGCAATTCGGCGAAAGTAGCGGGAAGTGCGGTATCGCCATCGAGCCGGCGCAGGCCCTTGGCCAGGCTCTTCACCAGGCTGGCGTCGAGCGCTTCGCTGGCCACCTTTGTGTCGGCGGTGCGCTCGGGCAAAGCGGCATGGATATGCCGGTCGAGATAGAAGGAAGAGCCGATATCCCAGACGGCGAGCAAAAGGACGGCAGGCAGGACCGCGAGCAGAAAGGCCCACCAGCCATGATAATGCGCGCGCGAATGCGGCTTGACCTTGCCGGTATCCTGCGCCGCGGCGCGCTGGCGGCCGACCACAAAAGCGACCACGCCTATGGCGATGACTATGGCGAGTACGAGCAAGGACGACATAACCCACCCCAGGGAAAATTCAGATCGCCGCAGCCGTTTCGGCAAGCGGCGAAGTCAGGGCGCGGAGTTCATCCGCGCCCTGATCCGTCCGTTGATTACATTGTCTTTCCAGCGGCGAAGGCGTCGCGCTGGCCCTGACGTTCGGCGTCGGGAGCGGAAACCAGGCCGTACTGGGCGAGCGGGCTTTCCGGGCCGATCATCTGGTCATCAAGGAAGAACTCGACATATTCCTTGAGGCCGGGAACGACGCCCAGATGCGCCTTCTTGACGTAGAAGAACAACGGCCGCGACACGGGGTACGTGCCATCGGCGATGGTCTGCGTCGAAGGCACGATGCCTTCCACGGTAGCGACCTTCAGCTTGTCGGCATTGTTCTCGTAGAAGGCGAGGCCGAACACGCCAACGCCGCTCTTGTTGGAGTCGATGCGGGCCAGCGTCTCGGTGTAGTCGCCGTCAATGTCGACAGCCTTGCCGTCTTTGCGGATGGCGATGCAGGTCTTGCCGATTTCCTTGTCGTCGGCGATGCCGGCAGCCTTCAAAGCGGCCTTGTCGCAGCCGGCGTCGAGCAGCTTGGTCTCGAACACTTCACGGGTGCCGTGCTTCTCACCCGGGATATAGGCGGCGATATCCCAGTCGGGCAGCTTCGGATTGACCTGGTTCCACTTGGTGTTCGGGTTGTCGACCAGCTTGCCGTCGACCACCAGCTTGGCGGCGAGCGCCTTGTAGATGTCGGCGGGAACCAGCGCCCAGTCCGGACCCTTGATGTCGGAGGCAAAGACGATGCCGTCATAGCCGATGCGGACTTCCTGGACGTCCTTGACGCCGGCGTCGGCGCAGGACTTCAGCTCGTCCTTCTTGATCGGGCGCGAGGAGTTGGCGATGTCGATCGTGTCTTCGCCGACGCCCTTGCAGAACTCCTTGATGCCGGCGCCGCTGCCGCCGGACTCGACCACCGGGGTCTTGAAGTTGGTGAAGGTTTCGCCGAACTGCTCGGCGACGATCTTGGCGTAAGGCAGCACGGTCGACGAACCGGCGACCTGGATCTGGTCACGCGCAGCGGCGACACCGGACGATGCGGCGAACGCTACCGCCACGGCCGATGCCGTAACGAGGAATTTCTTCATGTGGCCTGCTCCTGTTCGGAAGATGGTCTCTTGGCGCCCTCTTCAAACCGGCGCCCGCTGAGGCCAATAGCCTTCGATTATTACAGTCGCATGACAGTTTCGTGTCAGCCCGGTAACGTCGCACAGACGCCTCGTGAGCCGCAGCCTTTAAGCCGGTTTGTGGGGATGGAAGTGCCGCTGGAATCAGACGCTTGCGCGATTCGTGCTGGCATCAAGTCCCGGCACACCGCAGGCCGCGATGCCGAGAAAGAAAAACCGGACGGGAGCGCGTTGCCCGTGGCCAGAGCGAATCTTGGCCGAGCCATCGCCAAAAACAGGTCCGTTGGGGTAGATTCGACGCTGTTTCTTGTCGGCGGTCGCTTGCTCCCGCCCGTAACTGAATGAGCGGTTTCGTCGCGACCATTGTCCTGACTGGGCGCCAGCTTTGATATGGTGCGATCGCACCATAGCCTTGGCTGTTGCGGCGCGGCCGAATCCCGGCCGGCGCCGCAGGTTGCTATCCAGCGTCTCGTTGGGCTTCGCCTGATATGCCGACCCAGCGCTCGACCTTTTCGAGCAGCGCCCTGGGGCTGATCGGCTTGGGCAAATAGTCATCCATCCCGGCTTCCAGGCAGCGCTCGCGGTCGCCCTTCAAGGCATGCGCGGTGACGCCGACGATCGGGATATGCATACCCGTATGTTCTTCAAGCCGGCGAATTGCGGCGGTGGCCTCGAGCCCGTTCATCTCCGGCATCGAGACGTCCATCAGGATCATGCGCGGATTAAGCCGGCCGAAGGCATCAAGCGCCTTGCGGCCGTTGCCGACGATTTCGAAACTGTAGCCGGTTTCGCCGATTATCTGGGTGAACACCATCTGGTTCACTTCATTGTCCTCCGCAACGAGGATGTCGAGCCGGCGTTCATCCCCGGCGGCCCGGGCGCGGGCACGAACCGGCGGCGGTTGCAGCAGGGCGCGTTCCGAGGCAGCGAGCGGCGGCTTTGCCGGCGACGGTTCGTTCCTGCCGCCACCGGAACCGCTGCTTGCCGCCGGCAGCACACGGCCGCCCGTGATGTTGTGATGGTGCCGCTGGATGGTGGCGACCAGCGTTTCCAGAAGCACCGAGGAACGCGCCGGCTTGATCAGCTGGGCGTCGATGCCGAGATCGCGATAGCTGGTGTTGGCGAGCGACTGGTCGACCGAAGTCAGCATGATGATCGGCGTGTCGGCCAGCCCTGCGGTGTTGCGCACGACGCGCGCCATTTCGGCGCCGCTCATCCCCGGCATCTGATAATCGAGCACGACGCAATCGACCGGCACGCCATAGACAGCCGCGGCGACCAGCACCTTGAGCCCTTCGGGTCCGCTTTCGGCGGCGCAGGAATCGAAGGTCCATGACGCCATCTGCTCGCTCAGGATCGATCGGTTGACGGCATTGTCGTCGACGATCAGCACCCGTGAGCCGGTCACGTCGACCGGCAAGATCCGCCGTCCGGTCTGTTCCTCGGCCCTGGGCAATGTCACGGTGAACCAGAAGGTCGAGCCCTTGCCTTCGGCGCTCTCGACACCGATCTCGCCGCCCATCAACTCGACCAGCCGCGAGGTGATGGCGAGCCCGAGCCCTGTGCCTTCGTGGCGTCTCGTCGACGAGGTGTCGGCCTGACTGAATTTTTCGAAGACGAGCTTCAGTTTCTCGTGTGGAATGCCTATGCCGGTGTCGGTGACCGAAACGGTAAGCTTTGTCCCCGTCGGCCCCCTTTGTCCGGTCACGTCGACCAGCACGTGGCCTTCGTCGGTAAACTTCACCGCGTTGCCGACCAGATTGGTGACGATCTGCCTGATGCGACCGACATCGCCGACGAACAGGCTTTCCAGGCCCGGCTCGACGCGCACGATGAGCTCGAGGTCCTTCTCCTTGGCGCGCGTCGATATCAGCGTCGCCACATCCTCGATCGCTTCGGGCAGGTTGAAGGGCGCAGGGTCGAGCACCAGCTGTCCGGCATCGATCTTGGAGAAGTCCAGTATGTCGTTGATGATGGTCAAGAGCGCGTTACCCGACTTGACGATGATATCGGTGAACGTCTTCTGCTTGGGATCGAGGTCGGATTTGGCCAGCAACTCGGCCATGCCGAGTACGCCGTTCATCGGCGTGCGGATCTCGTGGCTCATATTGGCCAGGAATTCCGACTTGGCGCGGTCGGCCAGTACGGCGCGCTGGCGCGCCTCGCGCAGTTCGGCCTCGCGCAGCTTCAGTTCGGTGATGTCGGTGGTCGACCCAATCAGATAGAGCGAACCGTCGGACGCGATCATCGCGCCCTTGCGGGCGAACTGGTGGCGCACGCTGCCGTCGGCAAGCGTCACCGTTTCCTCGATCTCCTGTGTATCGCCTGTGCGCAGCACGGCGAGATCGCTGTTGACGAAGGCTTCGCCGTCCTCGCCGAAAATCTCGATGTCCGTCTTGCCGATCGCGTCTTCCCTGCGGAGGCCGGTGAGGTCGCACCAGCCCTTGTTGACGTAGAACTGCCTGAGGTCGGAGCGCTTGGCGTAGATCGACACCGGCACGTTGTCGATGAGATTGCGGAACACCTCGTTCTCGCGCATGCTCTCTTCCAACGCCTGCTCGCGCGCCTTGACGTCGGTGATGTCGGTGCTGGACCCGACCAGGTGCACCGACCCATCGAGCGCCACCAGCCGGCTCTTGCGCGTCATCAATTGCCGCACCGTGCCGTCGCGATGGGTAACGGGCTCCTCGATCTCGCGGCCGCGGCCGGTGACGACGACCTGGGTGTCGTCATGGGTGTAGGTTTCGGCGTCGTCTATGCCGAAAAGCTGGAGATCGGTTCGGCCGATGACCTCCTCCTTGGGGATGCCGGTCAGCGCGCACCAGGCCTTGTTGACGAATTCCATGCTCAGATCCTGCGCCTTGATGAAGGCGGCGACCGGCAGTTCGTCCATGACGTGGCGGAACAGGTCGATCTGGCGCATGCTTTCCTGCAGCGCCTTTTCGCGGCTCTTGATCTCCGAGATGTCGACGCGCACGCCGATGAAGGTGCCGTCCTCGGTGCGCATATCGTAGACCTGATACCAGCGGCCGTCGGGATTGCACCGTTCGTAGGAGGAGTTCGGCAGGCGGTAGCGGGCGAGAATGGCATCCAGCCAGATGTCTCGATCGCCGTCATAGAGCTTGTCGGTCTCCGGATCGCCACTGAAGCGGAAATATCCCACGGAATGTCCAAGTTCCAACGCCTCGCGGAAGCTGCGGCGAGGCTGCCATGCCGGTTTCAGCGCCGGCAGCGTGTCTTGCAGCTTGCGGTTTGCAAAGACGAACTTGTCGTCGCGGTCATAGATGATGACGGCCGCCGGCAGCGACTCCAGCACCGTGGCGAGATTCTTGCGGGCGTCCTCGGCCTCGGTCTCGCGGCGCTTCATGTCGGAAATGTCGAACAGGAAACCGGCGACATAGTTGCGGCCGCTGGGCATGCCGACGCGGTTCTTGCGCACGATGCGCGAGCGCTTGGCGCCCTCGGCGTCGAAAGTCTCCTCGACCTCGTAGGGCGTGCCGGTCGCCAGCACGGCGCGTTCGCTGTCTTCGAATTGCGCGGCGTCCTTTTGCTTGAGGAAGTCGCCGCCGGGTCTGCCAAGCATCGCTTGCGGGCTCTGTCCGAACAGTGCCGAAAATGCCTCATTGACGAAGACGAAACGCAGATTGTCGTCCTTGACGAAGATCGGGTCCTTGACGCCGTTGATCACCGCCTCGGCCAGCCGCGATTTCTCCAGTGCTTGGGCGAGTTCAGCCTCGCGATCCTTCATGTTGGTGACGTCGACATAGGAGATCAGCCTTTTGCCGCCGGCGAGCGGCGCCAGCGAGGCAATCAGCGTACGGCCGTCATTGCGTGGCAATTGCCTGGAGCCCACCAGGCCGGCCGAGATTTCTGCTTCGCGCTCGGCGATGTGGTCCTGCCATTCCGCATCGTCAGCACCGTACGGGTCCATATCGCGGCTGGCCTGCATCAGTTCGCGGAAGCCGCAGCCGATGCCGGCGCGTCGGGGATCGATTTCCCAGAAATCATAGAAGGCGCGGTTGATCACCTCCGCGCGCATGTCCGCATCGAGGACAAGCACGCCGATCGGCATCTGGTTGACCATCGTGCGAAGATTGGCGAAGGTCTCCGTGATTTTGGCGTTGGCACTCTCGATCTCTGCGTCGCGACGCTTGAGCTCGGAGACGTCGTAGTAGGTCAACAGCCGCTTGCCGCCGGACAATGCCGTCACCGAGAACATCATCGTCCTGCCGTTGGCATGGAGAAATTCGCGTGGCGCAACCGAGCCGGCGCTGATCTCCTCGATGCGGGTGGCGAGGTAGTGCTGCCACTGCTGTTCATCGAGATCGCCGTAGATGCCGTTGCGGCGGTTGAGTTCCATCAACAGGCTGAACGGCGCGCCGACCGTGACGGCGCCGTCGGGAATCCTGGAGAGCTCGCGATAGGCCTTGTTGACGATGAGCGTATCGAACTTCGCGTCAAGCACCACGACGCCCATATGCATGGCATCCATCGTCCGCTCGAGATCGGCGAGGTGCTGCGTGGCCTCGCCGGCCGGCGGATCGCTCTCCTCCTCCCGCAGTTCGTCCAGCGCACCGGCCAGTGCCGTGACGTTGCGGCCGATGCCGCGATAGCCGATGAATTCGCCTTCGCCGTCGAACCGCGGGGAACCGGTGATCGAAACCCAGCGGCAGCCGGGACGGCCGCCCTTCAACTCATAAACAAAGTCGCGAAACGGCCGATGCGCCTGCAGATCCTCCAGATGCGCGGCGGCGTGTCGATTGCCGTGCACCATCTGCTTGAGGAAATCGAAGCGGAAACGGCCAAGTATGCTGGCGGGATCGATGCCGGTGGCGGCCTGGTAGTTCTCCGAAAGCCAGGAAAAGCGCAGCTCGGCGTCGGTCTCCCAGACCCAGTCGGCGCCGGCCTCGACCAGTTCGCGCAGCGCTTCGGGCGAACCCCCGACGGACGTATCCTCGCCGTTCACCACCCCTTTTCGGGAACCGCGTCCGCCGCGTGTTCCAACAGTCCCGTCAGCCATCCCGTTCCCACCCCGAAAGCCAAGGCCGAACCCCCTCAGCGGTTCGCCGGCGGAATGTGCCCGAGAAGCATTAATGATCCGCTAACCATAACCAATCCAGACTGCGGCCAGAGCCACATTGCCCTGCGGTATTCCGCCGGTTGTCGGCGGAACCCCGGCCGGGCTATAAGTCGGCGGGGGTGTTGCTGATGACCGGTTGGATCGTGCCTTGTTTCCTGTGCCTGGCGCTGCTTGCGGGCAGCGGCTGCGCACGCAGCTATGACGGCACGGTGGTGATCCCGAAGCCGCTCGATATCAGGCGGGTCTGGGATCGCGATCCGTCGCAGACTGAGGCCAGCCGGATGCAGGCGGCAGCCGGTGTGTTTCCGACGCCGCCGCCGCAGGAGCCCTACCGGCTCGCGGCACGCAGGCACACAACACAAATAGCTGCGCCAAGCCGGCACGTCAGGTCCAGCCCGCCCAGCATGGCTTCCGAACCGGCCAATCCGCTCACCTGCAAGAATGTCAGCGAACCCGGCAAACGCTACAGGATGGTTTGCGAATAGCTGGTACTAGAGCAATTCCAGGAAAAGTGTGAAACGGTTTTCCGTCCGGAATTGCGTAAAACAAAGACATAGAGCGGTTCGCCGTTTCGGTGAAACGCTCTAGGCGCAGGTTACTCCGCCGGGAAGAAAGCCGGCCCGACCACCCTGACCGGCCGCGAGCCGGCCAATGGCTCGACCGATTGTCGCTGGGCGGCGCCCCTGGCCTCTGCAGCGTCTGCGCCAGGCTGGGGAAGTTGCGCCACGGTGCCAAGATCCGGCTTCGCTGACGGCAAAGGAATGATCGCGTTGGCCATATTGGCTGGCGTCACCGTGCGCGCTCTCAGCTCGGCAACGCGCCGGTGATAGCGCTTGAGGTCGCAGGCCCTGAAGTTCGCATCATCGCGATATTTGAAGGCCGTCGGCAGGTCCTTGTAGGATGTGCGCGTATCGAGCGCGACCATCTCTTCGGTTTCAAGGCTTGGGTCCCTGAGCATGTACAGGTCGACGCCGGCATCGTCGCAGATGTAGCGGCACTGATCGACCATCTCCTTGACATCGCCGCCTTGCACGAACTGCGATTTCGGCGCCGGGAAGAAATAGCCGTCGGAGAGACGAACGCAAAACAGCATCGAATTGCTGCCGATCATGGGGCCAGCCGGACGCTGTCTTTGTTGCCCGGCGGCGGGCCTGCAGCCGAGCGCGACGAGCCTGGCCTGCAGTCCGGACGCATCCCGGCGCGAAATCGCGGCGCCGGCGATCTGGCGTTGCACCTGTGTGCGGCTTTTGGCGAGGTCGGCGCAAGCATTGAAGAAGCCCCCCACCGCACTTTGCGCCGTGCACCGGCGTTGCCTCTCCAGCCCCTGGATCGCCGCAAGCTGGCGGCGTAGCTGCGCAAGCTCGGAGCTGATCCCGCCGCTGCGGCCGGACGGTGCCAGTTGGCTCCTGAGCGCGGCGCATGGATCGGCAAGGGAAGCCGAAATGCCGAGGACGCTTGCCGCTACCGACACCAGTGCAAAGGTCACGACAAGCCACAAACGCATCATCGGCGACACCTGGTTCCTTGTACCCCTGTGGAGCCGATCGCCGCTCCAGCCGATTGAGCCTCAATGCGGGAGGTAAGTCTAATTCAAGAGACGCCAGCAACCGCCAGGTATTTTATGCCGAGTGTATTATGCCGGTTCCTGTAAATTCGCTATTACACTTTTGTTTCAAGATTGAGACGAGGCCAGGCTCGGGCGAGCCCGGGCCGCCGCAATCATCGATCCCGCGTTATCGGCCCTTGCGGATGAAACCTTTCTCCGGTGTCTCGCGTTGTGTCGGGCAAAGGAGACGAAGATGTCTATTCACTTCACTGTCTCTGGCCTGACCAGGAACCTGTTCCACTCGCTGGGGCTGGACCATGAGCGGGCGCCGAGAGCGCTCGATCCCGAACAGAGCCTGTTGCTGGAATGCTATCTGGCCGGACAGATTCCGGAATCCGCCTGGGCCGACTACGTCTTCGAGGCGCCGGAACTGCAGCGGCATGTCGATATCAGACGCCCGCACAACTGATCAGAGCAACTTCAGGAAATGTGTGAGTCGTTTTTCCGGGAAAAGCGCGTAGCGCTTTCCCCTGGGAATTGCGTCAAGACAACGAGAGAGGGGGTCGCCGTTTCTGTGAAACGGTGAAACGCTCGCCCGCTCGCCTACTGCTTGGGCGAAGCGAATTGCACGGTGAAGACATTGCCCGCGACGCCTTGCGCCAGCGTCGGCGAGAAGCTCAACGGCAGGCACTTTTGCAGGGCAGTGGTTGCGGCGTCGACGAATGATTTCCTGGTATCCGCATCGCCATCGACCTTGATCGCCGTCGGCCGCGGCGGGCCAATCAGCGTGCCGTCGCGCTTGAAGCTGAAGCTCAAGGTGACGCTGGCATTTCCAACACCCGCCGGCGGCGTCCAGCACGCCTGGATGGCATCGCCGACCTCCGCCATCGTGTCGAGCGGCGCGGCATCGGACGGGTAGCCTCCGACCGACACAACACCGGCAATCGCAAACACTCTCGCTACGCCCTTCATCGCAAAGCTCCTCGTGTGTCGTCCGCCGACCATGATGGTAGGGTCGAAGCAGACGATGGCAATATGCCTGATGTCTTACAGCATGAGACGCGCCTGATGGCGCATCGGCGAAAAGCAAAAGGCCGGCATTGCGCCGACCTTTCCCTTCACCCTTGCGCCAGTACATCCGTGGTCGCGCGGTGCCTTCAATAGACAGCGTTCTGGTTAATGAATCCTTAGCTTTGCGCGCTGGCCTGCGACTTCACATAGGCGATGTAGCCGCGCACGTCGCCGGCCGGCTCGGCATAGGCCTGGCCGAGTTTCTTCTCCATCGCCGCGACATACTCCTTGGCCCATTTTGGCAGCGCATAATCGATGACGGCCAGGAACTCCAGCGTCGATGCCAGGCGTATGTCGGCGATCGACGGGTGCTTGCCGCCGATGAACGGCTTGCCGTCCCTGAAGAAGGAGTGAAACACCTCCAGCGGCTCGGCAATGGCGGCCATGGCGGCCTTCTGCGCCTCGGACTTCTTCTCCGGATGAGCGTCGCTATGGCCGACCTCGCCGGCGTAATGCGGAAAACCCAGCGCCGGATAGGTGGCGCGCGCCACATACGGGTAGAGCGTGCCGATCAGGTAGAACATGGCGCTGTCGACCATCGCCCGCTTGGCCGGCGCCTTGGGATAGAATTTCTCCAGCCCGTGCTTGTTGGCGAGATACTGCATGATGGCACAGCTCTCCCACAGCACGCCGCGCGGCAGCCCCTTGTCCTCGATCATCGGCGTCAGATGCGCCGGATTGCGCGCCATATATTCGGGCGAGCGCGTGTGGCCCCAAGCGTCGGTCTCGGCGGCGTCGAACCCGGCCGCACGGGCAAACACCCGGACGGTCATGTTGTTGACGCTCGGCTTCAGCATCGAGAGCTTCAGCGCCGGTTTTTTCGCCGCCTTGGCCTTCGGCCCCGACATCTTAGTAGCCGGCTTTGTCGCGGCTTTCGCGGCCGGCTTTGCGGCTGCCTTCGGCGCGGCCTTTACAGCCATTTTTGCCGCCGGCTTCGCAGCCGCTTTTGCCGCAGGCTTGGCCGCCGATTTGCCAGCGCTCTTGGTCACTGTCTTTGCCATTATGGTCCTCCCCTTTTGCTGGCAGTCAGTATGGATTCTTCGGCGTCCGGTCGTCCGACAAGGTCGCGCGCGACCACTCGACCAGCGTCTGGAGCGCGTCGGCAAGGTGCACTTCGGCGATGTTGTAGTCGCCGCGCGCAACGCGCAGCTTGTGCGCCTGCATCAGCACATCGGCGTGGGTGAAGCCGGCCGGCGGCTCAAAGCGATAGGACGCTAGCTCGATCAACAGGCCGAGCGGATCCTCGAAATAGATCGAATCCATGAAGCCGCGATCCTTGACACCGCTGTGCTTGATGGCGCGCTCGTCGAGCCGGGCGACCGCCTGCAGGAAGGTCACGCGCGACACCGAGAACGCAATATGATGGACGCAGCCCGGTTCGGTGGGCGTGCGCCGCTTGACCGGCGTGCGGCTCTCGTCGGTGAAGACGGTGATCAGCCTGCCGTCGCCGGGATCGAAATAAAGATGGCTTTCGCTTGGCTTGTCGAGATTGGGTTGCTCGAAAATGAACGGCATGCCGAGCACGCCCTCCCAGAAATCGATCGAGGTCTGGCGGCCGGCGCCGACGAGCGTGATGTGATGGACGCCCTGCGACTGCAGTTTCTGCATCGGTCTCCTCCTCGCCGGCCCTCGCCTATGTTCCCCGGCGTCTTGCGCGCCGCAACGCCCTTTGGCGAGGCTTCGTACACGATGCTAGTGCAATTGGCCGCGCCGCGCCAGAAGCTCGCGGAAACTGCCGGCGCTGGATGGTGAAAGGGGCTTGAGTTGCACGACCTGAGGCTATGCAACAGCTCTGAGCTCGGCCTCCTCCAGCGTACCCAGGCCCGCGCATTCGGCGCATGCCATCGTCTGCCCGGGACAGCCGGCCCGATGCGTGCCTTGCGGGCAGCAATGCCCTTTCGACTCGCGCCATTTCAAGCAATCGAAAACCTGCCCGCTGCCGTGACAGCACGGGCATATCATTTTTGCCGAATTCATGTCTGCTATGCCCAACCAAATCCGCGTTGCCGCAGATGCTACCCCCGCACCGCAAGTAACAGAGATCGCTACGCTTTCAAGCGTCGCGGCCTGACTTAAATTGGGTGTATTCGGGTACGCGGACTTGCCGAATTTCGCTGATGCCGCCGACCCTCGCGGTCACACGCGATCCGCGCGGCTGCTGCCCGAAATTTTCGATGATGCGGAAGGAAAGTCGTTTCTTGGTACGCCCAAGGGGAATCGAACCCCTGTTCCCGCCGTGAGAGGGCGGTGTCCTGACCGCTAGACGATGGGCGCGTTCAAGAACCGGCGATATAGGCTGACGGTTTGGAAAAAGCAACTGGGCTTCGAACGGCCGGACCGCTTCTGTGTAATGTCGCTTCGCGAACCTAGCGTTTCGGCTCGATCAGGTCCCACAGATTGCCGTAGAGATCGGCGAAAACCGCCACGGTGCCGTACGGCTCATGGCGTGGCGTTTCATGGAAATCGACGCCGTTTTCCAGCATGGTCGCATGGTCCCTGGCAAAATCATCGGTTTCGAGAAACAAAACCACCCGGCCTCCGGTCTGGTCGCCGACGCGGCTTTTCTGCACATCGTCCAACGCTTCCGCCAAAAGCAGCCGGGGGCCTTGCCTGGCCGCAGGCGTCACCGTCACCCAGCGCTTGCCGTCACCGAGCTCGACATCTTCGGCAAGCAGAAAGCCGAGCCGTTCGACATACCAGGCAATCGCCTCATCATAGTTGGCGACGACGAGCGTGATGGTTGCGATGCGGCGATGTTCGGCAAACCCGGTCATTGTTTCGGCCCGGCTATTTGTTGCGGATGGCGAAGCGGCCGATGATACGGCGCTCGGCGATGTCGTAGACGAAGATGGTGCGGCTGCCGTCGCTGAGCTCGGCGTCGATCGAAATGCGATTGCCCGACAGAGCCTGGCTGATCACCTTGGCTCCGACCGGGAGCACTATGTCGGCCGCGAGCGGCTCGCCGGGCGGAACTGGAATGTCGTTGGCGAGCGGCGGGTTCGCGGGCGGCGCCTTGCGCGATTTGTAGACAATGGCCGCGATCACCACCATAAGGGCCAGCAAAAGCAGGCCGAGATTGATGGCCATGAAGCGGATGAGCCTGCCGCGCACCTTTTCGATCTCGGGATCGAGCGGCTTTTCTTCTTCATCGGCAACGGGCCGGGCCATGGCAGAACTTTCCGGAACTTTTTTCGATGAGCGCTCATAACGAAGAGACCCCTGAATTGATAGAGGCTGGACAATTCATAGAGGGGGCGCCGACCGTGCTCGAAGCCGACGCGGAAGCGGCCGGCCAGCGCCTCGACCAGTGGCTGGCGAGCGCCCTTGGTCCCAATATGTCGCGCAGCCGGGTGCAGATGCTGATCCGGCAAGGTGCAGTTTCGATCGACGGCAAGCCGGTCGACGAGACCAAGCGCAAGATGAGTGCCGGCGAGCGCGTATCGGTCGTCATGCCCGAGCCGGAACCGGCCGAACCGCAAGGCGAGGCCATCGCGCTCGACGTGCTTTATGAGGACGACGAGCTGATCGTCATCAACAAGCCGGCCGGCCTCGTCGTCCATCCCGGCGCCGGCAACTGGACCGGCACGCTGGTCAACGCCCTGATCCACCACTGCGGCAACAGTCTTTCCGGCATCGGCGGCGTCAGGCGGCCGGGCATCGTCCATAGGCTGGACAAGGAAACCAGCGGCGTCATGGTGGTGGCCAAGACCGACCGCGCCCACAAGGCGCTGTCGGAGGCCTTTGCCGACCACGGCCGCACCGGCGACCTCGAACGTGCCTATCTGGCGCTGGTCTGGGGAATCCCGTCGCGGCCGGCCGGAACGGTCGATGCGCCGCTTGGCCGTGCCGCCGACCGCATGCGCCGCGCCGTCGTGCCGGAAGGCCGTGACGATGCCCGCCACGCCGTGACCCATTTCACCGTCAAGGAGCGTTTCGGCGAGGGCCAGCAGGCGTTCGCCACCGCCAGCCTGGTCGAATGCCGGCTGGAAACCGGCCGCACCCACCAGATCCGCGTCCACATGGCCCATATCGGCCATCCCGTCATCGGCGACCCCGATTACGGCCAGGCCTTCCGCACCAAGGCCAACCGGCTGCCCGAGCGGCTGAAGGGTCAGGTCAAGGCATTTTCCAGGCAAGCTTTGCATGCCTGGCTCCTTGCATTTCGGCACCCGGCTACCCATTTATCGATGAGGTTCGAGGCGCCGATACCGGGGGACATGGAGGAACTCGTCGGCGGCTTCCGCAAACTCTGAACCCGAGCAATTCCAGGAAAAGTGTGAAACGGTTTTCCGTCCGGAATTGCGTCTAAACAAGCCAGCTAAAACCTGAGCGGCATTGTTCACTTCAGCGTGACACACTGTTTCGTGTTGAACAAATGCCTGTCTTTTCTGGTTTTGTTCCTATATAAATCAGTTGTCGCGGGCGAGCCTTTTGGTGCTCGCGTCACATGCCCGCCGCGTTTCGGGGGCATCACTCCAATAGAGAGGGGGCGCAATCATGGCCCAGTCACTACCTAGTATTGTTTCCGGCGAAGGCGGCCTCAGCCGCTACCTGGAAGAAATCCGCCGCTTTCCGATGCTTCAGCCGCAGGAAGAGTACATGCTCGCCAAGCGCTACGCCGAGCATGAAGACACCAGCGCTGCGCACAAGCTCGTCACCAGCCACCTTCGGCTTGTTGCCAAGATTGCCATGGGCTATCGCGGCTACGGCCTGCCGATCGGCGAAGTGATCTCGGAAGGCAATGTCGGCCTGATGCAGGCCGTCAAGAAATTCGAACCCGAGCGTGGCTTCCGCCTCGCTACCTACGCCATGTGGTGGATCAAGGCCTCGATCCAGGAGTACATCCTGCGCTCGTGGAGCCTGGTCAAGATGGGCACGACCGCCAATCAGAAGCGCCTGTTCTTTAACCTGCGCAAGGTGAAGGGCAAGATCCAGGCGCTGGACGATGGCGACCTCAAGCCCGACCAGATCACCGAGATCGCCACCAGGCTGAACGTGTCGGAAGCCGAAGTCGTGTCGATGAACCGCCGCCTGTCGGGCGACGCGTCGCTGAACGCGCCGATCCGCGCCAGCGAAGGTGAATCCGGCGAATGGCAGGACTGGCTGGTCGATGATCACGAAAGCCAGGAAGACATGCTGATCGAGCAGGACGAGCTGGAAAACCGCCGCGGCATGCTGTCGGGCGCTCTGGCCGTGCTCAACGATCGTGAGCGGCGCATCTTCGAGGCCCGCCGCCTCGCCGAGGAGCCACTGACGCTGGAAGAGCTGTCGTCCGAGTTCGACATCAGCCGCGAGCGCGTGCGCCAGATCGAGGTGCGCGCCTTCGAGAAGGTGCAGGACGCGGTCAAGGCCGCCGCCAAGCGCCAGATGCAGGCGCTGCGCACGATCGAGGCGCAGCCCGCGGCGTAAAGCCGGGTTCGGCTAAGGAACAGAAGGCGGCGTCGGGAAACCGGCGCCGCCTTTTTTTATGTCTTACGCTTACGCTGGCGATTGGCGAAAGCATTCTTGACATCCAATCTCCCCCCTTGCGGGGGAGATCGGCAGCTGCCAACTGCCCTCTCAAAGCCCATCAAGCGGAAACTTCAGATACCGCCTCCCATTGGCCTCCGGTTCCGGCAGCCGTCCACCATTCATGTTGACCTGCAGCGCATGCAGGATCAACCGCGGCATCGGCAGTGTCTTGTCGCGCGCTTCGCGCAAGGCGACGAACTCGGCTTCGCTGCGCGCCGCGACGAGGTGGATATTCCCAGCCCTCTGCTCGGCGACCGTGCTCTCCCAGCACGGCTCGCGGCCGCCGGCCTGATAGTCGTGGCCGACAAACACCCGCGTTTCGTCCGGCAGCGCCAGAACGCCCTGGATCGAATGCCACAGCCGCGCGGCACTGCCGCCGGGAAAGTCCGTCCTTGCCGAGCCGCTGTCGGGCATGAACAGCGTGTCGTGGACGAAGGCGGCGTCGCCGATGACATAGGTGATCGAGGCGAGCGTGTGGCCGGGCGAGAACAGCACCTTGACCGGCAGGTTGCCGATCATGAACGTTTCGCCTTCCCCAAACAGCCGGTCCCACTGCGAGCCGTCTGCGGGGAAATCCGGCCAGTTGTAGATCGCCTTCCACAGCGCCTGGACTTCGATGATCCTGTCGCCGATCGCCGTCGGCGCGCCGGTCTTTTCCCGGAGATAGTGCGCCGCCGAGAAATGATCGGCATGCGGATGGGTGTCCAGGATCCACTCGAGCTCCAGCCCGTTTTCGCGGATAAAATCCAGCAAGGCGTCGGCATTCTTCGTCGCCGTCGCGCCGGATTTTTCGTCGAAATCGAGGATCGGGTCGATGACGGCGCAGCGTCTCGTCACCGGGTCGGTGACGACATACTGGATGGCGCCGGTCGGCTTGTCGTAGAAGCCGGCGACCTCAGGTTTGGCCGAAGCGATGTCCAATGTCCGGCCCCCCTGCCCCTTGCCCGACAGGAACCGTTTTCTCCGTCGGGTTGAACAAGAGCATGGTCATCTGGCAAAGCGCGCCGGTCAAGCACGCCTTGCCACAAATAGGACTGAAGCCCCAAATAGCTCCGACGGAGAAAACCTAGGCTGACGGCTGCTTGGTCTTCCTGAGATAGGGCAGGATCGTCTCGAAAGCGCCAAAACGCTTGACCGCATCTTCGTTCGAAACCGCGGCGGTGATGATCACATCCTCGCCCTGCTTCCAGTTGGCCGGCGTCGCCACCTGGTGCTTGGCTGTCAGCTGCATGGAATCGACCGCGCGCAGGATCTCGTCGAAGTTGCGGCCCGTCGTCATTGGGTAAGTCAGCACCAGCTTGATCTTCTTGTCCGGCCCGATGACATAGACCGAGCGCACCGTGGCGTTGTCGGCCGGCGTGCGGCCTTCCGACGTCTCGCCGGCGCCCGCCGGCAGCATGTCATAAAGCTTGGCCACCTTGAGGTCCTTGTCGCCGATCAGCGGGTAGTTCACCGTCTGGCCGGTCGCCGTCTTGATGTCGGCCTGCCACTTGTCGTGGCTCGCAACGGGATCGACGGAAATGCCGATGACCTTGACGTTGCGCTTCTTGAACTCGCCTTCGAGCCCCGCCATCGTGCCCAGCTCGGTGGTGCAGACCGGGGTGAAATTCTTCGGATGGCTGAACAGGATCGCCCAGCCGTCGCCGATCCAGTCATGAAACTTGATCGGCCCTTGCGTGGTCGCGGCGGTGAAGTCAGGCGCGATGTCGTTGATACGAAGGCTCATGGCATTATTTCCCCAGCAACAGATTTCGTCAGGAGCGGCCGTGGACGGCGTCAACGCTCCGGCATTCCCGCATCTTAGCGCAAAAATTGCGGCTGCAGGACAATAGGAAACTATTATTGGCGACGGAACGAGCACTTTCGTTCTACGGACCGACGTTGGGCCGACAATCTTTCGTTTGTGCGGGAAAGGCTCAGGCCTTGTTGACCGCCAGCGACGTGGCCAGGTCTTCCATGCGCTGGGCGAGCGCGCCGAGCGCGCTGGTCAGCACGGTGTCGTTCTTGTCGGCCTTGGTCAGCGCTTCGTCGCGCGTCTTGCGCAGCGTCTGCACTTCGGTCTCCATGCCCTTGACCCGCTTCTGCAGCTCCGAAAGCTCGTCCATCACCATGATGCCGGCCATCACCGTCAGCCGCTGGTCGCCGATCTCGCCGAACGAATCCTTCAGATGCGAGACATAACGGTCGAACCGCTCGGCGAGGTCGATCAGGTGCTCTTCCTGACCCTCGTCGCAAGCCATGCGATACTGCTTGCCGTCGATGGAAACCGTGACCTGTGCCATGGCCTGCAGCTCCTACCTGTCCAGCACCGCGCGGATGGTTTCCATGGCGGTCACCAAGCGGCGCGACACTTCCTTGTTGGCATCTTCCAGCCGTTCGGCGCGGGCTTCGGAATTGTCGAGTTCCTGCGCCAGCCGTGAACGGTCGGCGTTCATGCGCTGCACCTCAGCCTCGGCTTCGGAATAGTCGCGCTCGTGCTCGAGCTTGGCCGCGACGGCGTTTTCCAGCCCCTCGATGGCCTTGCCCAGCCTGTGGATGACTTCCTTGAGTGTGGTTTCGCCGGTCATGGCCTTCGTCCTGTGCCCTGCCCATCACCGAATCGCTTCGCGTTCAGAACGCGTTAACAAGGAAACATTAGGCACCGGGTGAAGGCAACGTCAACAAAGCTCTCGCGACTGTCCCCCGCTAACGCTAATGTAGGTCGCCCCATAAGGTCTCAAAGCCATCACAAGACCGGCAAATGTGCAGCCGATTTGTTGACTAAAAGCCCGTGGCTGCTATGTGTCGCGCACTCTTTCCTGGGCTCTGCCAAGCCCACAAATCCCCACCCCGGAGGTACCATGACGTCGCGTGAACAACATGACCGGATGGCCAATGCGATCCGTTTTCTCTCCATGGACGCCGTCGAGAAGTCCCAGTCCGGCCATCCCGGCCTGCCCATGGGCTGCGCCGACATCGCCACAGTGCTGTTCACCCGCTTCCTGAAATATGATCCGAAGAACCCCCATTGGCCGGACCGCGACCGCTTCATCCTGTCGGCCGGCCATGGTTCGATGCTGCTCTACTCGCTGCTGCATCTGACCGGTTACGAGGACATGACCCTCGACCAGATCAAGCATTTCCGCCAGCTGGGTTCCAAGACCGCCGGCCATCCCGAATACGGCCATGCCACCGGCATCGAGACGACGACCGGCCCGCTCGGCCAGGGTCTCGCCAATTCGGTCGGCTTCGCGCTCGGCGAGCGCATCATGAACGCCGCCTTCGGCAACGACCTCGTCGACCACTACACCTATGTGCTGGCCGGCGACGGCTGCCTGATGGAAGGTGTTTCCCAGGAAGCCATCGCGCTGGCCGGCCACCTCAAGCTCAACAAGCTGATCGTCTTCTGGGACAACAACAACATCTCGATCGACGGTCCGGTTTCGCTTGCAGACAACACCGACCAGGTCGCCCGCTTCCAGGCCTCGGGCTGGAACGCCAGCCACATTGACGGCACCGACCCCGAGGCGATCGCCTACGCCATCGAAGCCGCCCGCCATTCCGACAAGCCGACGATGATCGCCTGCAAGACGACCATCGGCTTCGGCGCCCCGACCAAGGCCGGCACCAACAAGGCGCACGGTTCGCCGCTCGGCGCCGACGAGATCGCAGGCGCGCGGAAATTCTTCAACTGGGACTCGCCGCCCTTCGAAATTCCGGCCGACATTCTCGACGCCTGGCGCACCGCCGGCAAGGCCGGCGTCAAGCCGCGCACCGACTGGGAAGGCCGCCTGGCCAAGGCCAAGCCTGAGTTGAAGGCCGAGTTCGAGCGCCGCCTCGCCGGCAAGCTGCCGTCGAATTTCGATGCCGTCATTGCCGACTACAAGAAGAAGCTGTCGGCCGACAAGCCGAAGGTCGCCACCCGCAAATCGTCGGAAATGGCGCTGGAAGTCATCAATGGCGCGGTGCCGGAAACCATCGGCGGCTCTGCCGACCTCACCGGCTCCAACAACACCAAGACCAGCCAGACCAAGAACATCACGCCGGACGATTACGGCCAGCGCTATGTCCACTACGGCATCCGCGAGCATGGCATGGCGGCCGCCCTCAACGGCCTGACGCTGCATGGCGGCCTCATCGCCTATGGTGGCACCTTCATGTGCTTCTCCGACTATGCCCGTCCGTCGATGCGGCTGGCGTCGCTGATGGGCATCCGCTCGATCTTCGTCATGACCCATGATTCGATCGGTTTGGGCGAAGACGGCCCGACCCACCAGCCGGTCGAGCACCTGGCGGCGCTCCGCGCCATCCCCAACCACAATGTCTACCGCCCAGCCGACGCGGTGGAAACCGCCGAATGCTGGCAGATCGCCATTGAATCGGAAAAGACCCCGTCCACCCTGGCGCTGACCCGTCAGAACCTGCCGACGGTGCGCACCGAGCACTCGGCCAGGAACCTCAGCAGCCAGGGCGCCTATGAACTGGCCGCGGCGAGCGGCGAAGCGGCGGTGACGATCTTCGCCACCGGCTCCGAGGTCGAGATCGCGCTCGGCGCCCGTGATTTGCTTGAAAAGCATGGGCACCCGACCCGCGTCGTCTCGGTGCCTTGCTTCGAACTGTTCGACCAGCAGAGCGACGCCTACCGCAAGGAGACGATCGGCAACGCGCCGATCAAGATGGCGATCGAGGCCGGCATCCGCCAGGGCTGGGATCACCTGATCGGCTCCGACGGCATCTTCATCGGCATGACCGGCTTCGGCGCTTCCGGCACCATCGAGCAGCTCTACCCGCATTTCGGCATCACCGCCGAAGCCGCGGCCAAGGCGGCGGAAGCCCGCCTGCACGGCAAGTAAGATCAGGGTCAGTCCCGCGCACCTCCAAGGCGGATTCGCGGGGCTGGACCAACCTAATCGATTTAAATTCGGCCTTCTGCGGCTGGATTCTTGTGCCATCCGCCGCTATGAAGCTGCGGACCCATCTGCCGCCTCCAGCTCCCAGGGAGAGTAAAATGACCGTCAGAGTTGCCATCAACGGATTTGGCCGCATCGGCCGCAACATCCTGCGCGCCATCCATGAATCCGGCCGCAAGGACATCGACGTCGTCGCCGTCAACGACCTCGGCCCGGTCGAGACCAACGCGCATCTGCTGCGCTATGACAGCGTGCACGGCCGCTTCCCGCACGAAGTGTCGGTCTCGGGCGACCAGATCACCGTCGGCAAGGAGACCTTCAAGGTCACCGCGATCAAGGACCCGGCGCAGCTGCCGTGGAAGGAGCTCGGCATCGACATCGCGCTCGAATGCACCGGCATCTTCACCGCCCGCGACAAGGCTGCCGCGCATTTGACCGCCGGCGCCAAGCGCGTCGTCGTCTCCGCGCCTGCCGAAGGTGCTGACCTCACCGTCGTCTACGGCATCAACCACGACAAGCTGACCAAGGACCACATCGTCATTTCGAATGCGTCCTGCACCACCAACTGCCTGGCGCCGCTCGCCGCAGTGCTGCACGAGACCGTCGGCATCGAAAAGGGCATGATGACGACGATCCACTCCTACACCGGCGACCAGCCGACGCTGGACACCATGCACAAGGATCTCTACCGCGGCCGCGCGGCTGCCCTGTCGCAGATCCCGACCTCGACCGGTGCGGCCAAGGCGATCGGCCTGGTGCTGCCCGACCTCAAGGGCAAGCTCGACGGCATCTCGATCCGCGTGCCGACCCCCAACGTCTCGGTTGTCGACTTCAAGTTCATCGCCAAGCGCGCCACCACCGTGCAGGAGATAAACGAAGCGGTGATCGCTGCCTCCAACGGCAAGCTGAAGGGCATTCTCGGCGTCACCCATCATCCGAATGTGTCGATCGACTTCAACCACGATCCGCGCTCGTCGATCCTGGCGCTCGACCAGACCAAGGTCATGGACGGCAACTTCGTTTCGGTGCTGTCCTGGTACGACAATGAGTGGGGCTTCTCCAACCGCATGGCCGACACCTCGGTCGCCTTCGGCAAGACCATCGCCTGACCTGAAGGCATCGTCTCGCAGCTTCGAACGCCCGGCTGTGCCCGGGCGTTTTTCGGCAGCGCGCCGGGCAAGGCGCGCCGAGCCGCCAAACGCCGGAAAATCAGCGGCATAAGGCAAAAAGCCATCCTTGCGCCTTGCACCGGCCATGCCTTCGCCCCACTCTCCCGTGAATCGGTAGAAAGAGGAATTCGAGGGGCAAATCACGGATGGAGCATGCGATCTATCTCGTCACGCTGGTCGGCACAGCGCTAGTCGTCGCCGCAGCGTTCTCGAGCCTGATCGCCTTCCGCTTCGGCGCCCCGTTGCTGCTGCTCTTCCTCTGCATCGGCCTCGCCAGCGGCGTCGATGGTCTCGGTATCGAATTCGACAATGCGCGCGTGGCATATTTTGCCGGCTCACTGGCGCTGGCGGTCATCCTGTTCGATTCCGGTTTCGGCACGCCGCTCAACGCGCTGCGCCAGGCGGCCGGACCGGCGCTGTCGCTGGCGACCTTCGGCGTAATCTTGACCACTGGCCTGTTCGGCGCCGCCGCCTATTATCTGCTCGACCTCAGCTGGCTGGAATCCTTCCTTCTGGGAGCTGCCGTCGCCTCGACCGACGCGGCTGCGGTGTTCTTCCTGCTGCGCGCCGGCGAAATCAATCTGCGCGAGCGCGTGCGCGCCACGCTCGAAGTCGAATCCGGTACCAACGATCCGATCGCCATCTTCCTGACCATTACGCTGGTCGAGATCATCGCCGCCCACGCCAATCCCGAGACCCATGTGCTGGTCACCGACCTGATCCTCGGCTTCCTGCTCAATATGGGGCTCGGCGCCGTCGTCGGCGTGCTTGGCGGGCTCGGCATCGTGCGCCTCGTCGACCGGCTCAACCTCGACCATGGCTTGCTGCCGATCTTCGTGCTGACCCTGTCCCTGATGGTGTTCGCCGCCGCCGGCGCCATTGGCGGCTCGGGCTTCCTGGCGGTCTATCTCGCCGGGCTGATTGCCGGCAACTCCGACATCCGCGCCGTCACCATCCTGAAGCGCTTCCAGGACGGCATGTCGTGGCTGGCACAGATCATCATGTTCCTGATCCTCGGCCTGTTCGCGACACCCTCGCAGTTTCCGGCGATCATGGTGCCGGCGGTGCTGCTCGGCCTGTTCCTGATGTTTGTCGCGCGCCCTGTCGCCGTCTGGCTCTGCCTGATCCCGTTCCGCCTGCCGCGTCCCGAGATCGCCTTCGTCTCCTGGGTCGGCCTGCGCGGCGCCGTGTCCATCCTGCTTGCCATCACTCCGCTGCTCGGCGGACTGGAGAACGGCCGCACCATCTTCAACGTCGCCTTCATCATCGTTCTGGTATCGCTGGTGGTGCAGGGCTGGTCGGTCGGTCCGCTGGCGCGCCGGCTCGGCCTGATCGTGCCGGCGAGACTCGGGCCGCTCGACAAGGTCGAACTCGAACTGCCGGGCTCCGCCCACCACGAACTGCTCGCCTACCGTGTTGCGCCCGGCAGCCCGGTGGCGCGCGGCGAGCGTATCCCGCGCTGGGCACGGCCCTCGTTGGTGCTGCGCGACGGCCGCTCGATGCGTTTCCAGGACATGGGCCGGCTCGCGGCCGGCGACCAGGTTTATATCTTCGTGCCCGACCGCTATCCGCGCCTGCTTGACAAGCTGTTTGCCAGCCGCGCCGTAGTCGACCCCGAGGATGCCGACTTCTTCGGCGCCTTCGCCGTCGATCCCGCCCGCTCGGCCGCAGAGCTCGAGGCCGCATACACACCGGGATTGAGCGAAGCCGAGCAGAAGCTCACCGTCGGCGCGCTGGTGACGGCAAGGCTTGGCGGCCATGCCGAATATGCCGACCGGGTGCTGATCGGCCCGATCGAATTGATCGTCCGCGACGTCGACGACAAGGGCAAGATCACCGGTCTCGGCCTCTCCTTCGAGCCGACCGCGCCGGTGGCGCGGGTTCCGGTGTTCCTGAGCGCCGGCGAGATCGGCGATCGTGTCTCCGCCTTCATCCGCAACTGGCGCAAGCCGACCGAGACGCAGACTGCAGAGGCGACAGCCAATGAGAAGGCCCTTGAGCCGACGGCGGAAAAGATAACGACAGAAGGCTGACAAGCGATCGGTTCACGCTGACGTCCCGCATCATCACGACAGCCTTCGCCTTGATCTCAAAATTTAGCTCGCACCCCGGCTCAAGCCTTGCATCGTCATCGATGCGAGGTATGGTCCCGGCGATTTTCCACGGAAAGGAACCCGCATGGCCGCCTTCAAGACACTCGACGATATCGGCAATATCAGCGGCAAGCGCGTGCTGGTGCGCGTCGACCTCAACGTGCCCGTCGCCGACGGCAAGGTCACCGACGCCACCCGCATCGAACGCATCGCGCCGACCATCGCCGAGCTGTCCGGCAAGGGCGCCAAGGTCATCCTGCTCGCGCATTTCGGCCGCCCGAAGGATGGTCCCTCGCCCGAATTCTCGCTGGAGCCGATCGCCAAGGCTGCCGCGGAGGTGCTTGGCCGCCCGGTCGGCTTTGCCGGCGACTGCGTCGGCGACACGGCGGGCAGTGCGGTCGCCGCCATGAACAAGGGCGATGTGCTGCTGCTGGAAAACACCCGCTTCCACAAGACCGAGGAGAAGAACGACCCGGCCTTTACAGAGCGGCTCGCCGCCAATGGCGATATCTTCGTCAACGACGCCTTTTCCGCCGCCCACCGGGCGCACTCCTCGACCGAAGGCCTGGCGCGGCTGTTGCCGTCCTATGCCGGCCGCACCATGCAGGCCGAGCTCGAGGCGCTGGAGAAGGGGCTCGGCAATCCGGTCCGCCCTGTCGTCGCCATTGTCGGTGGCGCCAAGGTGTCGACCAAGATCGACCTGTTGATGAACCTGGTGAAGAAGGTCGACGCGCTGGTCATCGGCGGCGGCATGGCCAACACTTTTCTCGCCGCGCGTGGCACCGCTGTCGGCAAGTCGCTGTGCGAGCATGACCTTGCCGCGACCGCCAAGCAGATCATGATCGAGGCCGCCGAGGCAGGCTGCGCCATCATCCTGCCTGTCGACGGTGTCGTCGCCAAGGAATTCAAGGCGGGTGCGGCCAGCGAGACCGTTGCCATTTCGGATGTCCCGGCTGACGGCATGATCCTCGATGTCGGCGAAAAGACCGTGAAGACGATCGGTGAATGGATCGACCGCGCCGCGACGCTGGTCTGGAACGGCCCGCTCGGCGCCTTCGAGATCGAGCCTTTCGACCACGCCACGGTGGCGGCGGCCAGGCACGCGGCGGCCCGCACCAGGGCCGGCAAGCTGGTCTCGGTCGCCGGTGGCGGCGACACGGTGGCCGCCCTCAACCATGCCGGCGTCGCCGACGACTTCACCTATGTCTCGACCGCCGGTGGCGCTTTCCTGGAATGGATGGAAGGCAAGCCGCTGCCCGGCGTCGACGTCCTGAAGAAGCAGGCCTGATCGGGACGAGGGCGTCAAACGAGGCGCTGGAAACTTTCAATCGATTCGAGCTTTCCGATGCCATTCCTTTGGCGGTAGACTTCCCTTAAGCGCGGAACAACACCGTCAAGGAGAAGCAAAAATGAGCGAACGTCTCGAAGACATTGCCGCCGCAATGGTGGCCGGCGGCAAGGGCCTGCTGGCCGCCGATGAGAGCTCCGGCACCATCAAGAAGCGCTTCGACGTCATCGGCGTCGAATCGACCGCCGACAGCCGCCGCGACTACCGCGAGATGATGTTCCGCGCCAAGGACGCGATGACGAAGTACATCTCCGGCGTCATTCTCTACGACGAGACCATCCGTCAGAAGGCTGCCGACGGCACGCCTCTGGTCGACATCATCAAGGCGGCGGGCGCCATCCCCGGCATCAAGGTCGATGCCGGCGCCAAGCCACTCGCCGGCTTTCCCGGCGATACCGTTACCGAAGGCCTCGACGGCTTGCGCGAGCGGCTCGCGGATTATTACAAGCTCGGCGCCCGCTTCGCCAAATGGCGCGCGGTGATCGACATCGACACCGGCAAGGGCGTGCCCTCGGCCAATTCGATTGCCTCCAATGCCCATGCGCTGGCCCGCTATGCCGCACTGTGCCAGGAGGCCGGCATCGTGCCGATCGTCGAACCGGAAGTGCTGATGGACGGCGCGCACGACATCGACACCTGCTACGACATCTCGAAGGCAACGCTGATCAAGCTCTATGACGAGCTGCATGCGGCGCGCGTTGTGTTGGAAGGCACCATCCTGAAGCCGAACATGGTGCTGGCCGGCAGGAAGTCGGGCAAGGTGAGCAGCCCCGAAGAGGTCGCGGAAAAGACCATAAAACTGTTCCGCGAAACCGTACCGGCAGCGGTGCCGGGCATCGCCTTCCTTTCGGGCGGGCAGTCGGACGAGGAGGCTACCGCCAACCTCAACGCCATCAACGCCATCGGCCCGCATCCGTGGAAGCTGACCTTCTCCTATGGCCGCGCCTTGCAGGCCGCCCCGCAAAAGGCCTGGAGCGGCAAGGCGTCGAACGTCGCCGCCGGCCAGGCCGCCTTCACCCATCGTGCCCACATGAACCATCTGGCGGCGCTGGGACAATGGACGGCGAGCCTCGAACAGGCCGCCTGAGCGCAGTCCTCCCGTTGTCATACAACCCGGGCCGATGCGCCCGGGTTTGTTCATGCAAAGCCCGGCTTGGACGGAGTTCGTCCATCCTTATCTCCTTTTCGGCAAAAGCTGACGGCGATGTCGGTTTCTGCCCACCCCAAACGTCCTTGGGTGAACAGACAGGGAGAACTTCATGACTCGCAGCAAGGTGGTTTCGCGTGAAGACTGGTTTGAGGCGCACAAGGCGCATCTGGCGCGCGAGAAGGAATTGACACGGTTGCGTGAGCGCATCGCCGCCGAGCGGCGTGAACTGCCCTGGATGAAAATCCGCAAGGACTATGTCTTCGAGACCGAGCAGGGTCCGAAGAACCTGGCCGGACTGTTCGGCGCCAACAGCCAACTGATCGTCTACCACTTCATGATGACGCCAGGATCGAACCACCGCTGCGAAGGCTGCTCCTTCCTTGCCGACCATATAGACGGCGCCGATCAGCATCTCAGGCACCACGACGTGTCGCTGGTGGTGGTTGCGCGCGCGCCGCTGGCGGAACTGCTGCCTTACAAGCAGCGTATGGGCTGGAAATTCGACTGGGTGTCGTCCTACGCCTCGGATTTCAACTTCGACATGCAGGTCTCCTTCACCGACAAGCAGATCGCGGCCGGCGACACCACCTACAATTTCGAGACGCGTCCGCGCACGTCAAAGGACCTTCCCGGCACCAGTGTTTTCTACAAGGAAGAGAACGGCGACATGTTCCTTACCTTTATGTCGCGCGCCCGCGGCGGCGAGGCCCAGATCGGCACTTACGATTATCTCGACATGACACCGAAGGGCCGCGGCGAAAATGGCCCTTATCATAGCCTGATGGACTGGGTGCGGCTGCATGACGAATATCAGGACAAGCAGGCGGACAAGCCGAACTGCTGCGACTAGAAGCGCGTTCACCTGCGCCCAAACATGCGCTAAGGCTGCCGTTAACCTCTAACGGTATTGCCATGCGCTTCCCGGCCCTTCTTACCTGGCTCGCCTACCCCGTCTATGTCTGGCAGGGCCTCGGCGTGCGCCGCCGCACCACCCGCATGCTGCCGGCACAAGGGCCGGTCATGCACGAAATATCGGGCAAGGCGCCGGCCATCTCGCTGCTGGTGCTGGGCGATTCCTCGGCCGCTTCCGTCGGCATCGGCAATTCCGAGAACGGGCTTGCCGCGCAGCTTGCCGTCATGATCGCGCAACGAACCGGCCTTGCCGTGCGCTGGCGCGCCGCCGGCTTCAACTCGGCAACGTCGGGCCAGATCCGCGACCATGTGCTGCCCAATCTGTCGGCCGATCCGTGGACGCATATCGTGCTCGCCATCGGCACCAACGACACCAAGAATTTCCACTCGGTACCGCGCTTCAAGAAGGAGTTCGGTGGCCTGCTCTACGCCTCGCGTGCCAAATGGCCGGAGGCCCGCGTCGTCTGGTCGCCGGTGCTGGAATTCACCCGTGCGCCGGCCATGCCGCCGCTGCTCGGCAAGATACTCGAAATCCGCGCTACCGCAATGAACCGCATGGGCGAGCGCCTCTGTTTCGAGCGCGGCGCCGTGCCGGCGCCACGGCTGCCGATCACCAACCCTGAGGCCGGCTTTGCCTCCGATGGCTTTCATGCCTCGGAAGCCGGTTACCGCGCCTGGGCCGAACATCTGGTCGGATGGGTGCTCGCCGATTGACCTGAGGGGGCACAAGCTCGGACTGGTGGGCTTCAGAGAACTGACACGAGTATTTCCAAATACTGTTGATTGCAGCCTGCTTCCAATGGATCTGAGCCAGAATATCATCCAGCAGCAATGGATGAGCTACGGCCTGGATTCCGAAACCGGCAACGACACCTGCACGCTGACCGGCAACCGCGCCGAATCGAGCAAGCATGTCATTCCGGCCGGCCCGGCCAACGCCACGCCTTTTATTGCGGCGAACCTGCCGGAATTCATGACGACGCGCGGTGGCGATTACTTCTTCGTGCCCAGCCTCAACGCCATCCGGATGATTGCCATGGGAACGGTGGACCCGACCTGACCCTCAAGGCTATGCCCAGTGCCCCAGCGCACCCGCCAGCGCGATGGCCGCCATGGCGATCAGGGCCAGCTTCCAGAAATCGCCGCGCCGCTTCAGGCCCGGCCAGCCGAGCGGCTTGATCAGCTGAATGGCCATCATGCCGATGATGACGAGCGCGAGGAGTTTCGACATGCCCGCCTTTGAGCAGCATCGCGACAGGCTGTCAAAGCGGTTCTTGCATGGTCTCGGTCGACTTGGCCATTCCTGACAAAAGGCTCGTTTCCGAACCGACCGCCAAGCACCTCGCAGCTTTCTTCAACGAGCTGACATCCTCCTGACAGACTGCTGTCAGGAGGGGTATGCGATAGTGTCTCCATCAGAGAAGAGGAGATGGTCATGAACAGCTTTGGTATTTTGAACAGCGTACAGCACTATGTCGGCAAGATCCGCACGATGCGCAATGAAGTCCGTACCCAGCGCTTCCTGAACTCCTTGCCGGCGGACATCCGCAAGGACATTGGCTGGCCGGATATGTATGAGGGTCACAGCCGCATTCGCGAGATCTGAGGCGTTTTACATGACAATGCTTGGATGCGGACCCCGCAACGCCCGGATCATTGACATGGCCCCCCGGGCGGCGACGCCTTGGGCTGGCGCAAAGACTTTTGGCGCCTGCTACGGACAATGCTGAAGGCTCCTGACAGAATGCTGTCAGGAGCACCATGCCATAAACGTGTCAGGAGACATGAATGGTGAAAAGCTGGAACGACAGGCTGAACACGCCGGGCGTCAACGGCGTGAAGCCGACGCCACGCACAATGGGCGATGTCGTCGAGGGCCAGCCGATGCTGGTGCCGACGGCCCGTCAGGTCGATGACTTCATCCGCACGATCCCCAACGGCGTCGAGATGGATGTACGCGCCTTGCGCACCGCGCTCGCCATCGAGCATGGGGCGCAAGTGACATGTCCGGTCACCATCGGCTATCATCTGCGAACCGTCGCCGAAGCCGCCAATGAGGATCTCGAACGCGGCATGACGCTGAACGATATCACGCCGTACTGGCGTGTGCTCGACGTGAACACGCCGACAACGAAGAAGTTGTCCTTCGGCGCGGAATTCGTCGCCGTGCAGCGCAAGCGCGAAGGACTTAAACCATAATGCGTGTCGCCCAAAAGTGCGCAGCGGTTTTTGGGAGAACGACAAGCATAAAACAGGACATGGATGTCACCCGGAACCGGTTTTGGGACCATGTCATTCATAGACAAGCAGCCGAGGGACCATACGATGCGACGTGCCGACAGGCTCTTTCAGATCGTGCAGCACCTGCGTGGCGGCCGGCTGGTCACCGCCCAGAAGCTCGGCACATGGCTCGAGGTTTCCGAGCGGACCATCTACCGCGATATCGCCGATTTGCAGTCGACCGGAGTGCCGATCGACGGCGAGGCCGGCGTCGGCTACATGATGAGGGAGGGTTTCGACCTTCCGCCGCTGATGTTCACGCGTGACGAAATCGTCGCGCTGGTCGCCGGCGCCCGCATGGTGCGGGCCTTTGGCGGCGCGGCCATGGCGCGTGCGGCCGACGAGGCGCTGGTCAAGATCGGCGCCGTCCTGCCCGACGCCGAGAAGGACCGCATCGCCCGCACCGAGATCCACACGCCGATGTGGGTGGTGAGCGACGCCGCGCGTGAGGCGATCGACGTGATCGAGCGCGCTGTCGAGAAGCGACAGGTGCTGACCATCGACTACCGCGACGAGGCCGGCCGCGGCACCGGGCGTGACATCCGTCCGCTCGGTCTGTGGTTCTGGGGCAAGGTATGGACGCTGGTTGCCTGGTGCGAGATGCGCGACGATTTCCGCGCCTTCCGCATCGACCGCATCGCCTCGGTGGTCATTGCCGGCCGCATCTTCAAGCCGGAGCGCGGCAAGCAGCTCGCCGATTTCTACCGCGCGGTCGAGCGCAGCGAGGATTATGGCATGACGCCGGACCGGGCGGCGCGCAGCTGAGATTTCGACTATCAGTTAAAAAGCCCGCTCGAAGCGGGCTTTTTTGTTGAACTGTCGCAAACCTCACTCGTCGTCCGCATCTTCCTTCTTGGACTTGAGCGCCGAAAGCTTGGCGAACACGGCGTTGGCGTCCAGTTCGGCATCCTCGTCCTTCGGCTTCTCCGGCGCCGGCACCAGGCGCTCGGTCACGGCAGCGGGCAGCAGCGTGTCGCCGACAGGCTGCGCCTGCTCGCGGCCGCGCGAGGCGCGGTTGACTTCCATGTCGAGGTCGATCTGCGAAGCGAGACCCAGCGTCACCGGGTCCATCGGCTGCAGATTGGCCGAATTCCAGTGCTTGCGCTCGCGGATCTGTTCGATCGTCGACTTGGTCGTGCCGACCAGGCGCGAAATCTGCGCGTCCTTCAATTCCGGATGGTTGCGGACCAGCCACAGGATGGCGTTGGGCCGATCCTGGCGCTTCGACAACGGCGTGTAGCGGGGACCCTTGCGCTTGGATTCCGGCACCCGCACCTTGGGGTCGGACAGTTTCAGGCGCTGGTTCGGATCCTTCTCGGCGCGCGCGATCTCGTCGCGGGTCAGCTGTCCGGTCATGATCGGGTCCATGCCCTTGATGCCTTGCGCCGATTCGCCGTCGGCGATCGCCTTGACCTCGAGCGGATGCAACCCGCAGAACTGCGCGATCTGCTCGAAGGACAGCGCGGTGTTGTCGACCAGCCAGACGGCGGTCGCCTTGGGCATCAGCAGCGTATTGGCCATTTCAAAAATCCTTCTCGTTCGCCCGCGTTCCCGCGCGGGCGGTGGTTTAGAGCCACCAAAATGGGAAATTCGCGGCCTATATAACCGCTCCGCTGCCGTTTCGCAATGTTTTTGGCGCAGGGCGCAGCCGTCGGACACCGGACAGCGGGGGAGGCCAGGAGGACCTCGGCTCCGGCGATCATTGATGCCGAGTTGTACAGGGGGTCCAAAACGACAAAACCCGCCGGACAGGGTCCAGCGGGCTCGGAACCGGCGACGGGATACCGTCTGCGGCGGCTCTTGCTTCTGCCGCGTGGTCAGGCCTCATCGGCCGACCAGACTTCGAATTAGATGGCCTTGCGGGCAATCCTCTCGATGTCGCCGCGGCTGATGCCGAGGTCGCTGAGCTGACGGGCGTTGAGCTTGTTCAGCTCGCGCACGGTTTCGTTGTACATACGCCAGTTACGGAAAGCGCGGATCGGGTTCATGGTTGTCCTCCAGTTGTTGGATCAAATCGTTTCGATGACGCTTAGATAGGCAGTGCTGCCCACGAATTGAACAGACGTCTTTGCATAGCCGCAATGCAAATGCTGCATTGCAGCATTAAGCTTCTGTTCATCTTGCCGACAGGCTGAGCGCGGAGCATGGCGCGAGGGTTCAGGTCAGGCCGAGCAGAGAATGGCGGCTCCCGAGAACCGGAGCGGAGCGTACTTCAGTACGAAGCACCGGCCTACGCCGGCCGTAGCCTTAACTGCCGCAACGCCTCATGAGGGCTTCGGCCGGCGAAGGCCGGAAGCGCAGGGAGCCGCCATTCGCAGGCCGGCCTCACCTGAATCTCGCCCCATCTAGCCGACGTCGAGAACGATCTTGCCTATATGCTCGCCCTCTTCCATGCGCTCATGCGCCCGCCAGGCGTCGGTCAGCGGGAAGATCATGTCCATCACCGGCGCTACCTTCCGGGTGCCGAGCAGCGGCCACACCTGTGCTTCCAGTGCGGCGGCGAGCGCCGCCTTGAACTCGACCGTGCGAGGCCGCAGCGTCGAGCCGGTGTGGGTCAGCCGCTTGACCATGATTTTCGAGAAATCGGCGCTCGCCACCGCGCCGGCCTGGACGGCGATCTGGACGATCCTGCCCTCGACCGCGGCGGCCTCGTAGTTGCGCGCGATATAGTCGCCGCCGACCATGTCGAGAATGACGTCGGCCCCCTTGCCGCCGGTCGCATCCTTGACCGCCGCGACGAAATCCTCCTCGCGGTAGTTGATCGCCCGGTCGGCGCCGAGCTTCAGGCAGGCGTCGCATTTCTCCTTCGAGCCGGCGGTGGTGACGACATACGCGCCGAAGGCCGACGCCAGCTGGATCGCCGTGGTGCCGATGCCCGATGAGCCGCCATGGACCAGCAGCGTCTCACCCTTTTTCAAGCCGCCGCGCTCGAACACATTGTGCCAGACGGTGAAATAGTTTTCCGGAACCGCGGCCGCCTCCGTGTGGGTGAAGCCGGCGGGCAGCGGCAGCACGCTGCCGGCATGAACCTTGACATATTCGGCATAACCGCCCCCCGGCGTCAGCGCGCAGACCCGGTCGCCGATGCGCCAGCGCGATATCTCGTCGCCAAGGGCGGCCACTTCGCCCGATGCTTCGAGGCCGGGCAGGTCGGAAGCGCCGGGCGGCGCCGGATAGGCGCCCTTGCGCTGCTGCACGTCGGGGCGGTTGACGCCGGCCGCACGCACCCGGATCAGGATTTCGCCGGGACCAAGCACCGGCACGTCGCGCGTTTCCGGTTTCAGCACCCGCGGCCCGCCCGGTTGCGAGATTGCGATGGCCGTCATCGTGGCTGGAATTTTATGTCCGCTCGCCATGAAATTTCCCGTCTGGGTCCGCCGGTCTGTCGCCGGCTGCCAGCTTCTTGCCGGCTGTTTGCATCTGCGCCCCTGCCCTATGTATGCTGATTGCCGGATCAGGCAAATGGCCAAATCAGCCCAATACTGAATAGGGAGGAGCGACGATGGCGATCTTCGACGACGAACCCAAAAAGAAAGCCCGCCCGCATGAGATCGGACAGGATCTGTCGCTGCTTTCGGTCGGTGACCTTACCGAACGGATCAGCATCCTGCGCGACGAGATTGCCCGGCTCGAAGCCGAGCTCCAGACCAAGGGCAGCACCAAATCGGCGGCCGAAGCCCTGTTTCGCCGCGGCTAGTTTTCGCGTTAGTTTCGGCGTTGAGCATCCGCCGCCGAAAAGCCCGAATGCGCCTGTCTTCAGACCCCGCCACCGAATCTCCAGACGGATCAAACAATGTTTGCAAGCTACAGGCCGATCCTCTCGCTGCTTCGCGGCACCGCTTTCCTGCTCGCGGCTTCGGGACTGCACGGCCTGTTGTTGCCCTTGCGAGGTCAACTCGAAGGGTTTTCGACCGCATCGCTCGGTCTGATGGGCACGGCCTGGGCCGGTGGCTTCGTCACCGGCTGCTTCTTCGCACCGCGCCTGGTGCGCCGCGCCGGCCACGTCCGGGCGTTCGGCGCCTTTGCCGCTTCGGGCGCCATCGTGGCGTTGCTTACCGGCCTGATCATCGACGAATATGTCTGGATCCTGCTGCGTGCCTTCACCGGCTTCACCATGGCCGGCGCCTTCATGGTCATCGAAAGCTGGCTGAACGAGAAGGCCACCAACGAGAACCGCGGCACCGTCTTCGGCCTCTACATGATGGTCACCTATGCCTCGATCATGGGCGGCCAGATGATCGTTGCCGGCGGCGACGTCAGATCGGCGTCGCTGTTCATGATCACCGGCATATTGTTCTGCCTATCACTGATCCCGACCGCGGTGTCGTCGGCTTCGTCTCCCAAGCCGCTGCAGGACGTCAAGCTCGACGTCAAAGGCCTCTACGCCAACTCGCCGGTGTCGGCGATCGCCTGCCTGTTGGTCGGCATCGCCAATGGCGCCTGGGGCACGCTTGGCGCCGTCTACGGCGCCCGTATCGGCATCTCCACCGCCCAGATCGCACTGATGATGAGCCTTGTCGTTATTGCCGGCGCGGCCATGCAGCTTCCGGCCGGACGCCTCTCCGACAAGACCGACCGCCGTTTCGTGCTGGCGGGCGCGGCTTTCGGCGCTGCACTGTTCGCCATCCTGATCTTCCTGTTCGAACCGCGTTCCGCCGTCCTCGTCATTGTCTTCGCCGCCGCCTACGGCGCCTTTGCCTACACGCTCTATTCGATCGCCGTGGCGCATGCCAACGACCACGCCCGATCGGAGGATTTCGTCAAGGTCTCGGGCGGCCTGCTGCTTCTGTATGGCTTCGGAACCATGATCGGGCCCTTGCTGGCTGCCGCCCTGATGGGTTGGCTCCGCCCCGAAGGCCTGTTCCTGGCCACCGCGCTGGCGCATCTCAGCCTCGCCGCCTACACGTTGCTGCGCATCAGCCGCCGCGCGCCGGTGCCGATCGAAGACCGCGACGCCTTCAAGACCCAGCCGGCCGATCGCTCGGTCACCCCTGAAGCACTGCGGCTCAGAAAAGCGGAAGCCGACGGTTGAGATTTGAAAAGCTTTGCCCCACAAGTATAGGCATGATCTTTTCTGACGCCTTCATGGCGATTGCCGACCCCAACCGGCGCTATCTTCTGGAAGAGCTCCGGCGTGGCCCGAAAACCGTCAACGAACTGGCTTCGGGCCTGCCAGTCTCCCGCCCGGCCGTGTCCCAGCATTTGAAAGTGTTGCTGGACGCCGGTCTGGTTCAGGCCAAGGCCGAGGGCACGAGGCGGGTCTATACAGTCAGCAGTGGCGGCTTCCTCAACCTCAATATTTGGCTTGATCAGTTCTGGGAAGCATAGGCCGCGATTCCAGCTCGCCTCCCTGGCTTTCAAGTGTCCGTTGCCAGCGCCTTGCCCAGCGCATCGAGCAGGAATCCGGTACCATGCTCGCGCGATGACGGTGTGTCGTGCCCATCGAGAAACGCGCCCTGCTCGGTGAGCACCAGACGCGTGCCCGTGCCTTCCGGGCGAAGCTCAATTGTCGCCAGCGAAACCGAGATTCTGACATCACCGAACAGCATGTCGTAGCTGTAGACGATGCGCTGGTTGGGCACGATGTCCTGATAGGTGGCGGTATAGGTGTGGATCGGCCCGTCCTTCGGCCCGCCGGCATTGACCTCCTGGCCGCCGACGCGAAAATCCATTTCGTGCCTGTGGGTCATCGGGTTGTCGGGGTCGGCGAACCAGCGCCGCTTGGCGGCCGGATCGCTGAGCGCGAAATAGACTTTCGCCGGTGCAACTGAATAGAGGCGCTCGAGGACGAAGGTGGAGTGGACGACGGATCGTTCGGCCATGGTCAGGTCCTCTTGGTCAGCTTGATGGTTTCTGCGCGACGAAGACGCCGTCGCGATAGGACGCGCCGAAATAGACTTCGACGGCGCGCAACCTGTCGTCATGGAACAGATGCAGTTCGGTGTTGCGGAAGGTCTTTCCGTCCGCCGTCTCGCAGCGATAGAGGACAAAGGCGGCGTCCTCGTCCTCGCATATCCGCTCGATGACGATCGAGCTGAAGGCCGGGCTGTCCGGCCAGCAGCGCTCGAAATAGGTCGCACGGTCGATGGCGTCGTCATAGGGGCTGGTGAAGGTGAAATCGTCGGCGAGCACCGCCGCGACGGCAGCCTTGTTATTCGCCTGGTAGGCGGAAAGATAGCCGCGGATCAACTCCGCTCTGCTTTTGCCGGGCATGGTCATTTCTCCTCTGCTTCAGGTCATTCGGTCCCGGCGAGAAAATCGCCGAGCCGGTCGAGCCGACGCTCCCATGTCAGCCGCCGTTCGTTGATCCAGTGTTCTGCGCTGCGCAGCGCCTGCGGCGCGATCTGGCAGGTGCGCACGCGGCCGAGCTTTTCCGAGCGCACCAGCCCGCTTGCTTCGAGCACGTTGAGATGCTGGACGACGGCCGACAGCGACATCGCCAGCGGTTCGGCCAACTGGCTGACCGAGGCCGGCCCACGCGACAGCCGTTCGACCATGCTGCGCCTGGCCGGGTCTGCGAGCGCCTGGAACATCAGGTCGAGCTGGGCGGGATCGTGCAGCATCGCGATCAGCCGTTATTGTAGGGAAAGAACTTGAAGTAGGGCTGCGCCTCCTCGACGACCCGGGCGAAGGACGGCCGCTTGAGCAGGCGGTCGTGGTAGTGTTTCACGGCCGGATAGCTGTCGCCGAATGGCTCGACCTTGTTGGCGTAGAACAGCGCCGGCGAGGCCGCGCAGTCGGCCATGGTGAAGGTAGGCCCGGCCGCCCAGAGTTTCGAGCGCATCTCCTCCTCGATGATCGCATAGGCGTTGCGCAGTTGCGCGCGCGCCTCATCGACCCCGAACGGATCGGTCTTGTCCTGCGGGCGCAACCTGTCGCCGACGATCTTCTGCATCGGCGCCTGCACGTAGAAATCGTAGAAACGGTCGGCCTGGCGGACCTGGAGAGCAAGGTCGGCCTCGGCCGGGATGAGCTCGACCGGCCCGGGATAATGCGCGGCCAGATATTCGATGACGATGGTCGATTCCAGCACCGTGCGATTGCGTGCATCGTCACGCAGCGCCGGCATCTTGCCGGTCGGCGACACCTTCAGGAATGCTGCCCGCGACTGCTCGTCGCCGAGGTCGACGATAACCGGCGTGAAGGGCGTGTCGTTCTCGTAAAACGCTATCAGCGGTTTCCAGCAGAACGATGCCAGCGGATGGAAATGGAACGTCAGGGACATTTTTTGCTCGTCTGTTTGCGGTTCGTCGGTGCTGGAGCGGTGCCAGCCAGCGCCAACACTGAAGCGCTTACTTAACTATTTCCATGAGGCGAATGTGTCAAGGTTCCAGACTGCCTTCAGGGTTTGGTATGCGCCACGATGGCGTCGATGATCGTGCCCCAGTCGTCGGGATGCAGTTCGTGGCCACCGCCTTCGACGCGGACAAGCCGCCCGCCGGCAACAGCGTCGGCAAGGGCTGCGCCATGCTCGACCGGAAAGATCGGATCCGATGTCCCGTGAATGACGAGCAGCGGAACTTTGATCTCGCGCAGGCGTCCTTTCAGATCCTCGCCGCCCTTCAGCATGAAATGGTTGGTCGCGCTCAGAAAGCCGCCGGATCGGTCGTAGTCCTGTTGGACGAACGCCCGCATCGCCTTCTCGTCAAAGGGATGCGCGGTGCTGGCGATCGCACGCGCATCCTTGACGACGAAGCCGATCACCTGGTCGCGGTCCGACCAATCGACCTTGGCGCCATCGGCCGAGTGCTCCATATAGGCCTCGGTCGTCCCCGGCAGGTGCGATGTATCGATCCCCACCGGCGAACTGCTGATCACCGTCAGTGTGATGACACGCGAGGGATGTTTCAACACCAGTCGTTGCGCGATCATGCCGCCCATCGACATCCCGACCACATGCGCCTTGCCGATGCCGCAACCGTCGAGGACGCGCACCGCATCGTCCGCCATGTCGTCGAAGGTATACGGCGGCTCGCCCGGCGCATATTTGGTCGACAGGCCGGTATCGCGATTGTCGTAGCGGATCACGAAACGGCCCTCGCTGGCGAGTTTTTTGCAGAGCGCCTCCGGCCCCCACAGCATCGAGGCCATGGCGCCCATGATCAGCAGAACGGTTGGATGGCCGGGATCCCCAAACGTCTGGGAGACGATTTCGGGTGCTGCGGCCCGTGTCATGGGACTCTCCTCGCATCGGCCAATCAAAGGCCAACCAAACTGATTGCGTTTTGCAATCGGTTGCACGATAATAAAACTGATACGATAATGCAACTGGTTTTTGAGGAGAGTCGGATGAAAACCGAACACCGCTCGGGATGCCCTATCAATCTGTCGCTGGAAGTGTTCGGCGATCGCTGGAGCCTGATCATCCTGCGCGACATGATTTTTGGCGGCAAACGCCACTTTCGCGAACTGCTCAACGGCTCGATCGAGGGCATCGCTTCCAATATCCTGGCCGACCGGCTGAAGCGGCTGATGGAACTCGGCATGCTGACCAAGGCCGACGACCCCTCGCACAAGCAGAAGGCGATCTACAGCCTGACCGAGATGGCCATCACGCTGGTGCCGATCATGGCGCATCTCGGCGCTTGGGGCCGCGTCTGGCTGCCGGTGAGCGAGGAGCTTTCGATCCGCGCCGAGCTGCTGGAGAAAGGCGGGCCGCCAATGTGGGAGCAGTTCATGGACGAGTTGCGCCACGACCATCTGGGCATGCCTGTCGCCACACCCGCGCAGCCTTCCGTCCGCGCTACATTGCAGGCCGGATATGAGGCGGTGGTCGCCCGCAAGGCGTCGAGCGGCATCCAGGCCCCGGCCGCTTGACCAACTTATTTCCCCATTATCAGGCCGGCTCTGCTATCAAGGGGCTGAAAAACATAATTTATGGGATGGATAACGCTCTTGGTCGAGAACTCTAAGGATACTGCCCGCGCCCGGGCAGATATGCGTTTCAAGAAGCAGGAAGAGGCCGCCACGGTGCGGCAAAAGGCGATGGCGGAGTATGTCGCCGAGGCCGACGCCCGCCAGGCCAAGACCAACAAGCTCCGGGCATTGCGCCTTGCCAAGGAAGCGGAAGACCTCGCCAACGCCCCTGCCGTTCCGGTCAAGAAAGCGCCCCGAGCCAAGAAAAAATAGCGCGGCCTTCTTCATCGACGCCCGATCTGGATGCCGGCGGATCGTATCCGCCATGTGCCACGATCAGCAATGCTCGCCATTTCCGCTTTCCCGCGCGAAGCAATTTCAACCGCAACCGGGATTTCGCATCCCGCATGTCAGGTCGATGATTGACGCGTTTTGATCAGGAGACAGCCATGACCGCACTGACCCTCGAAAAAGCCAAGCACATCATCGACGCCGCCTTCGCCAAGGGCGCCGAGATGAAGCTCAAACCGCTCGGCGTTTCCGTGCTGGATGCCGGCGCGCATCTCGTCGCCTTCCAGCGTCAGGACGGCGCCTCGTTCCTGCGCCCGCAAATGTCGGCCGGCAAGGCCTATGGGGCGCTGGCCATCGGCATGGGCTCGCGCCGTGTCGAGGCTTTCGCCAAGGAGCGGCCGCATCTCGTCGCCGGCATTTCCGACGTCTCGGGTGGACGCGTATTGCCGGTCGTCGGCGGCGTGCTGATCCGCGACAAGGCAGGCGCCGTCATCGGCGCCGTCGGAATTTCGGGAGATACGTCGGACAATGACGAAGCCGCCGCCATCGCCGGCATCGAAGCCGCCGGCTTCACTGCCGATCCGGGCTGAGGGGGAGCTTCGTCATCCCAGGGCGAAGCAGGAGCGAAGCTACGCGGCGCAGACCCCGGGATGACGACCAGAAAGAGCAGCCACGCCAATCGCGAACGGATGCGACCATCCAACGAAGGCGGCTAGTTCAAATTTATGTCTCTACTCGCCGACCGCATCGACACCGAAAACCCGGCCAGCACATCGAACAGGGCGATCACCATCAGCGTGAAGAAGACGGAGTGCGCCGCGCCCTTCACCAGCAGGAATTCGACCAGGAACGCCACGAAGACCAATGTCGACAACAGATGGTCCATGATCGAAGCGTTGGTGGTGCGCACCGACTTCACCATTTCCAGGAACAGGAAGATCAGCCCGACCACCACCATCAGGTCGCCGAGCGTCATCGAGAACACCCCGCCCGACATCATGCTGAACGAGAAGATCTCGGTCGCCCAAGGATCGTCGCCGCTGCCGAATATTCCGAGGAGTCCGAGATTGTAGGCCACAAAGGGCACGATCAGCAGCGGGATGGCACCGAACATCAGGCGTCTCCTCTAGCAATCCAGGAAAGCGGCTTCCTACAAGAATTGCGTAAACATGGGGGCACCTTCTGTAGAATGCCCCGCAGGCACGCCGTCAAGATTTTTCGCTAGCGCCCGCAAACACGGAAAAAGACCGCGCGAAACAACCCTGTCAGCCGCAATTGCCCGTCTGACCACCGACACGCCGGGATTCAGCGCTTGAACTGGCCTGTCCGCACGGCGGCGCCGATAGCGTTGAGGATGAAAAGGCCGGCGGTCATCGAGGTGATCTCGTTGACGTCGCGCGCCGGCGCGATCTCGACGATGTCGATGCCAACGACACGTCCCTTGGCGAACAGCCCCTTGATCAGTTCGATCGTCTGCCGGTAGCTGATGCCGCCAGGCGCCGGCCCTTCGACCGCCGGCATGACAGCGGGATCGAGACCGTCGGCATCGATGGTCAGGTAATAGCGGCCACGGTCCGGGATGCGCTTGAGCAGCGCCGCCGTACCGATATCCTGCCATTCATTGGCGGTGACGATGTTGGAGCCGTAGGCGCGGGCCGCCTCGACCTCCTCGAGCCGGGCGCTGCCCTGGCCGCGGATGCCGAGCTGGAAAATCCCGGCTATATGCGCCATCTCCGAAGCGCGGCGGATGGGGCTGGAATAGCCTTCGCTGACCCCGTTGACATTGTCGCGCCAGTCGAGATGGGCATCGATCTGAACCAGGGTGATCGGCCCTTCGCCGTCAAGCGCCCGCAGGATCGGGATCGGAATGCCGTGATCGCCGCCAATGGTGATCGGCAAGGCGCCGGCGACGCGGATCTTTCGGATCGCCGCTTCGGCCAACCTGTAGTGGCCGCCGGCGGCATCGCCGGGGACATCGCCGACATCGACCACCTTGACGTCCTGCCCGTCGAACAGGGTTCCGCCAATGTCGAAATCATAGCGGTCGAGCCCGAGGCTGATGCGCTGCGAGGCGCGCCGCACCGCCGTCGGCGCGTTGGTCTGGTCGTTGACCAACTCGTCGATCGTGTAGGGACTGCCGTAAGGCATGCCGATGATGGCGACATCCGCCTTCAGCGCATCGAGGTCCTCGACCAGCGGGAAGTTCATGAAGGTCTGGAAGATATCGCGCGGTGCTGTGGTGAGCTTGGTCATGCGGTCCCTCTGAAGCCGGCCGATCATCGCGCGGAAGCGCCGCGACAAGGCATCACTCAATACAGCACCGCCGCCGCAGCTTGTATCGCCACGGACGCCCGGTCTTTGGCATAGTTGGCGGCGCGACGCGCACCAAACGCAAAAAAACCGGCCAATGGCCGGTTCTTTTGGCATTCAAACCCTTCGAAAGCTGGTCTCAGCTTTCCTTGGGCGTCAGCACCTGGCGACCGCGATACATGCCGGTCTTCAGGTCGATATGGTGCGGGCGGCGCATTTCGCCGGAATTCTTGTCCTCGACATAGGTCGGGGCCTTGAGAGCGTCGGCCGAGCGGCGCATGCCGCGCTTGGACGGAGAGGTTTTTCGTTTCGGAACGGCCATGGATATGCTCCACTACATGGTCAAAATGCCCCGATAGCCCTCGTGAAAGGGCCGCGTCAGGGCCATAATCTGAGAAAGTCGGGTGCCTATACACGCCCTGCGCCGTTTTGGCCAGCACCGTGGCGATTTTTTTTGAGCCGGCAGCGGTTCGACCTAATCAAGACAACCGACATACGCGCCCGAACGGCCGGCGCGGCGTTCGATCAGCGACGCCAGCCGCCGCAGACCCGGACCGGGCTTGGCCGGATTGCGGGCGATCGGATTGGGCAGCGAGACGGCGAGCAATGCCGCCTGCCGCCGCGACAGCTGCTTGGCCGAAACGCCGAAATGATGCTGGGCCGCCGCCTCGATGCCGTAAACGCCCGGCCCCCATTCGGCGATGTTGAGGTAGATCTCCATGATCCGCCGTTTCGACATCACCGCGTCGAAATAGACGGCCAGCGGCAGTTCGACCACCTTGCGCACCGAGCCCAGCGGCCGCGACCACAGGAAAAGGTTCTTCACCGTCTGCATGGTGATGGTCGAGGCGCCGCGCGTCGCCTCGCCGGCCAGCGCATCGTCGACGACGCCGCGCAATTCGCCGAGATCGATGCCGCGATGGAAGCAGAACTGACCGTCCTCCGACATGATCACCGAATTGGCCAGCACCGGCGACACATCGTCGATCGACACCCAGCGCCGGTCGTAGCCGGAAAATGTCGCGAGGTCTTTGACCATCAAGGTCGATATCGGATGCACGAAGGACGGCAGATAGAGGAAGGTCAGCCCAACGGGTATCGCCGCCAGCACGGCGGCGACGACCAGGCAACGCCGGGCGAGGCGCTTCAGACCGGCGGGGTTCACGCGCCTCGGTCGCGCCATCTCAAACCCTTCGGTTTCATGATCGACGATCGGTTCCGTCAAGCCGCCCCCACCCGCGCCACTCTCCCGCCTCCGGCATAATGGCGCGAGGCTTCTTGCGCAACGTCTGAGTGTCGGCTACCGCTCCCGGCCATGACGAAAGACGAGCAATTGGCCTTTGAGGCCGCACTTCTGGGGCGGGCGGCGGCGATCGAGGCCGGGCTCAGGCTGCTGCTCGACGGCCGCACGCTTGCCGGCGAGATCGCCCGGCCGGAGCGTCTGATGGCGGCCATGCGCCATGGCGTGCTGAACGGCGGCAAGCGGCTGCGCCCCTTCCTGCTCATGGAAAGTGCCGCCCTTTTTGGCGCCGATGGCGAGGCGGCGATGCGCGTGGCGGCGGCGCTCGAATGCGTGCATTGCTATTCGCTGATCCATGACGATCTGCCTGCCATGGACGACGACGATCTGCGCCGCGGCCAGCCGACCGTGCACAAGGCCTTCGATGAAGCCACCGCCATACTTGCCGGCGATGCGCTTCTGACGCTTGCCTTCGATGTCCTCGCCGATGAGGCGACGGCGCTGCCGGCGGAGCGCAGGGCGGCGCTGGTGCTGGCGCTGGCGCGCGCCGCCGGCACGGGGGGCATGGTCGGCGGGCAGACGCTCGATCTCGAAGCCGAGCGCAACAGGCCGGACGAGGCCGGCATCGTCCGGCTGCAGGCGATGAAAACCGGCGCGCTGATCCGCTACGCCTGCGAAGCCGGCGCGATCATTGCCGGCGCTGCACCGCAGGACCGCGACCGGCTGGCCGAATTCGGCTCGGCGGTCGGGCTTGCCTTCCAGCTTGCCGACGACCTGCTCGACCTGACCGCCGATGCCAGCCAGATGGGCAAGGCGACCGGCAAGGACGCAGCCGCCGGCAAGGCGACGCTGGTCGCGCTGCATGGCGCGAACTGGGCGCGCAGCCAGCTCCATGGGCTGGTCAAGCAGGCCCATGAATTGCTTGAGCCTTACGGTGAACAGGCAGTCTTGCTGAAGGCAGCGGCAAGCTTCGTTGCAATCCGCAACAACTGAGGTTTGGGCGATCGGATGCCGAACCGTTTTCGGAATTTGTCGGCCTTGCGCTGCCTTGCTTTGGTGTCTCTCAAATGCCCCAAAGCAACTGCGCGCTCTATCTGACCTTGACGACGACCTTGCCCTTGGCGCGTCCTGTTTCGACGTAAGCCAGCGCCTCATTGGTCGCTTCAAAAGGAAAGACCCTGTCGACGACCGGGCGAATCGCCCCATCTTCGATGAGGGACGTGATTTTGCTCAGTTGCTCACCTTGCGCCGACATGAACAGGAACGAAAATCCCACCCCCCGGCGCTTGGCTTTGGTCCTGATACCACGGCTCAGCAGCCGCAGCAGCAGCCTTAGCACCACGTTCAGTCCCTGTTTCCTGGCAAATTCGGGATCCGGAGGACCGGAAATCGAGATGAGCTTCCCACCCGGTTTCAGCACAGTCAGGGATTTCTCAAGCGTCTTGGCGTCCTGGCTGTTCAGGACGACGTCGTAGCCCGACAGGATTTTCTCGAAGTCGTCCTTCCTGTAGTCGACGACGACATCGGCGCCGAGATCCCTGACCAGATCGTTGCTTGCCGCGCCCGCTGTTGTCGCAACGATCGCGCCGAGGTGCTTTGCCAACTGGATGGCGAATGTCCCCACGCCGCCGGAGCCAGCCTGGATGAAGATCTTCTGGCCTGTCTTCAGACCCGCCCTCTCGATGAGAGCCTGCCAGGCGGTCAGACCGACCAGCGGGATCGAGGCCGCCTCTTCCATGCTGAGGTTCGCCGGCTTCAGCGCCACGTCGGCTTCATCGATTGCGATGAATTCGACGAATGTCCCGATCCGGCCGTCGGGCGGCCGCGCATAGACGGCGTCGCCGGGTTTGAATTTGCGGACTTTCGAGCCCACCCTGACAACCCTCCCGGCAACGTCGTGACCGAGGATGAAGGGCCGGCGATAGGGAAGGACGAGTTTGAATTCGCCGGTCCTGATTTTGGAATCCAGCAGGTTCACCCCGGCGGCATGGACCTCGACCAGGACGTCATTGTCCAGCAGCTCCGGCTCCGGCATCTCGGCCAGCCGCAAAATGCCTTTCTTGCTATATTTATCGACAACGAATGCCTTCATGGCAGTGACTTTCTGGAAGTGTCTGTTGGCGTGCCGTTTGTGCGTGAAATTCTTCGTCCCACCGTCGTTCAGACCGGCAGGCGGAACTGCTTGCGCAAGGTCTTGTCGAACATCTCCGCGGGGGCGAAGCGGCGCAGCAGGCTGACCTGGCGCGCTGCCTTGCCGGCGGTGTAGCGCCGTCGCGGACGGGCATCGGTCGCTGCCTTGACGACCACATCCGCCACCACTTCCGGGCGATCGGCCTTGGGCATCTCATCGGCAAGCAGCGCCTTTAGACCGGCGCGCGCCTGATCGTAGTCCTTTAATAGGGAATCCGGCTCGATGCCGTTCTGGTCGAAGACGGTGCGCACGAATGCCGGCTCGATGACCGAGACGCGAATGTTGAAGGCGCGAACCTCATGATCGAGCGATTCCGAATAGCCCTCCAGCGCGTGCTTGACCGCCGAGTAGTGCGCTGAGTATGGCGCGGGCACCAATCCCAGAATCGAGCCGATGTTGACGATGCGCCCTTGGCCGCGGCGCCGCATCGACGGCAACACCGCATTGGTCATGCGCATGACGCCGAACAGATTGACGTCGAACAGAACCTGCACCTGTGCGACCGAAGATTCCTCGGCGCCGCCAAGCAGGCCGACACCGGCATTGTTGACCAAGAGGTCGATGCGGCCGGTCTGGGCCAGCACGGTTGCAACGAGGGCGCTGACGGACTCCCCGTCGGTCACGTCGCAGGTCAGCATGGACACCTTAGCCGGGCCGTTGCCGGCCTTGCTGCGGCTTGTCCCGAAGACGGTATACCCCGCCCGCGCCAAGGCCTCGGCACTGGCGCGGCCGATGCCCGAAGAGGCTCCGGTCACGACTGCGGTCTTTCCAGAGTTCGCATTCATTTTTTATGCTCCAAAGCCACTGGGGCTAGCTTTCGTTCGCTGGTTGAATTATGATCATAATATCAAATTACGACCGTAATGCAATAGCAGAAAGGAATAACAGCCATGCGCTACGAAAAGGGCCGAAAGGACGCCTCCCGCGATCGCATCGTGGAGGTCGCAGCCCAGCGTTTTCGCGGTGACGGCATCGCCGCGTCCGGACTGGCAGCCATTATGGGCGACGCCGGACTGACGAACGGAGCCTTCTATCCGCATTTCCAGTCCAAGGCGGAGCTCGTGCGTGAAAGCCTTGTAGCGGCACTGGAGAGCCAGGTGCAGCAACTGCAGGAGGTATTGGCCGCCGGTGGTCCGGAGATGGGCATAGCGGCGTATCTGTCAGCTGCGCACCGGGACAACCCGGGAACGGGCTGCGCCAACGCCGCGCTGCTCCCGGAACTCGCGCGTCAGCCGCTCGAAACGCGACAAGTCTATACCGAACGCTTGCTGGTTCTGGTGCGCCAGTTGTCTGCAGCGCTTCCGCAGGCCAGGGATCCGGAAGGCGTTGCCATGGGCGTCTTTGCGACCCTCATCGGCGCGCTTCAACTGGCCCGCGCGGTGGCAGGGACCGAATTGTCGGATCGCTTCCTTGCGGCAGGAGCAGATGCCGCGCGCAGGCTGATCCAGCCACGTGACGGCGAGAAGGCATCCTAGAGGTCGGTGGCGGCAGCGGCAAAGGGCAGCCCTGACATCGTCCTCGGGTCGCACACAGGAAGGGCCGGCTTTTGGAGGCGGGCCGAACCGGTATTTCGCTCCGATTCAATCGGGTCTAACGCAGATGCCTGAGCTTGTCGGGATTGCGCATGACATAGACGGCCGCGATCTTCCCGTCCTCGATGTCAAGCGCGGTCGTCTGCAGTTCGCCATCGGCCTCCCGCGTGACGAACCCCGGCAGTCCATTGACGAAGCCGATGCGCACCAGCGTCGAGCGATTGTCGCGCAGCCAGGCCGCGACTTGCGCGTATTGTTTCATGACGGCGTCGAAGCCCAGCACCGGCGCCAAAGCCGCCGAACGCTTGCCGCCGCCATCGGCATGAGCGCTGACATCTTCCGTCAGCAGCGCGCCGAGCGCCTGCATGTCGCCGCTACGCGATGCCGCGAAAAAAGCTTCGGCGATCTCCAGGCCACGCTGCTTCTCCACCTTGAAGCGGGGCCGCGCCTGGCGGACATGGCCCCGTGCGCGAGCGGCAAGCTGGCGGCAGGCGGCTGAATCGCGCTCGATGGCGGTCGCGACCTCCTCGAATTCCAGCCCGAACACATCGTGCAGGAGAAAGGCCGCCCGCTCGAGCGGCGAAAGCCGCTCCAGCGCCAACATCAGCGGCAAGGTGACATCTTCAAGATCGTCCTCTTCGACGATCGGCTCGGGCAGCCAAGGGCCGATATAGGTCTCGCGCTGGCGCCGCGTGGATTTGAGCTGGTCAAGGCAAAGCCGCGTCACCGTGCGGCGCAGGAACGCTTCTGGCTCGCGAACCTGCGAGCGGTCGGTCCCCATCCAGCGGATGAAGGCATCCTGCACGACATCCTCGGCGTCGCTCACCGAGCCCAGCATGCGATAGGCGACCCGCATCAGCTTCGGACGCAGCGGGCCGAAGCCCGCTGCCGCGTCGTCGGGTGCCGTCGCCGTCATCAGGCCGCCTTGGCGCTGGCGCGTATCGTTGCTGCGTCGGTGTAGAGCCCGAAGCCAACGGCGATGCGGTTCCAGCCATTGATGATGTTTATCAAAACGGTGAGCTTCACCTGCTCCTCCTCGGTGAAATGCGCCTTAAGATCATCATAGGCGCTTTCGCGGTCCTGTCCTTCCGAGAGGCGCGTCAGCGCATCGGTCCAGCCGAGCGCGGCACGCTCGCGGTCGCTGTAGCAGGGCGCCTCGCGCCAGGCCGGCAGCAGATAGATGCGCTGCTCGGTCTCGCCATTCTCGCGGGCTTCGGTGGCATGCAGGTTGATGCAGTTGGCGCAGCCATTGATCTGCGACGCCCGAAGCTTCACCAGCTCGTTGAGGCTGTGCTCGAGCCCGGCGGCGACGGAGAGTTCGGTCGATGCACGCTGCCACTGCTTGATCAGCGCAGGGGCGGCGGCGAAGAGGTCGATCTTGGCGGTCATGATTGCAGTCCTTGTGTTGGATACGACATCATGACGAGGCAGGTCCGGCCGGTGTGACATTCAGGCTGGATTTTTTCGAAGGTGCTTTCCCGGCGCGTTCAATCGTCTTTGATCAGCACGATCTTCGCCGGATCGAAATCGATCCCGACCATCGTCCCTTCCGCCACGGCGGGTGTGACATCAGGCGATGTCGCGAACAGTTCGACCGCCGGATCGCTGATCGCGATCCGGTATTCCATGTGGTCGCCGAGATACGAGCTCTTGACCACCTGGCCCTTCATGGTGCCCGCTGGCTGGCCGGGCAAGATGCGCACGGCATTCGGGCGCACAGCGAGCATCGCCGGCCCCGGAGCGTTACCGCGAGCCGGCATGTCGAGCAGCAAGGGTCCGACCTTGACCCTGGCACTGGTCGCACTGCTGGAAAGCACCTCGACGTCGAGCAGATTGGCGTCGCCCATGAAGTCGGCGATGAAACGGTTGGTCGGCTCGTTGTAGAGGTCGCGCGGCGTGCCGTCCTGGGCGACGCGAGCGGCGTTCATGACGATGATGCGGTCGGAGACGGCGAGCGCCTCTTCCTGGTCATGCGTGACATAGACCATGGTCAGCGCCAGATCTTGCTGCAGGCCGCGGATTTCGTCGCGCACCCGCCGGCGCAGCTTGGCGTCGAGATTGGACAGCGGCTCGTCGAACAGCAGCACCTTCGGCTCCAGTACGATGGCGCGCGCCACCGCGACGCGCTGCTGCTGGCCGCCGGACAATTCGCTCGGCTGGCGCTTCTCGTAGCCGGACAGGCCGACAAGCGACAGCTTTTCGGCGGCGCGCTCGGCTGCCTGCGCCTTGCCAAGCCCCATCGCCCGCAGGCCGTAGCTAACATTCTCCATCACGTTCATATGCGGAAACAGCGCATAGGACTGGAACACCATGGAGACATCGCGCTCGGCGGCGGACAGCAAGGTGACGTCCTTGTCGTCGATCAGGATGCGCCCGGTGCTGGTCTGTTCCAGCCCGGCGATCAGCCTGAGCGTCGTGGTCTTGCCGCAACCCGAGGGCCCGAGCAGCGTCACCAGGCTGGCCGCCGCGATGTCGAAGCTGACATTGTCGACGGCGGTCACCGCGCCATATTTCTTGGTGACGCCCTCGAACCGCACCGCTGGCCTGTCCGTCGCAACCGGGGCAGCAGTCTTCGCCGTCTGATCCACGCCGCTTCTCCCCATCAGATTGCTGCCACAACGGCTTCCGGACCAGGCCGGCGCCGGCCGAGCCGGCGTTCGCCGACCAGCAGCTGGATGCCGATGAGGATGACCATCATGACGACGATCATCACCGCCGAATAGACAATCGCGATGCCGTATTCGCCGACATCTGCGCGCCCGACAATGTAGACCGTGGCGAGGTTGAACCGGCCGCTCGCCAGGAAGATGACGGCGCTGACCGCCGTCACCGCGCGCACGAAACTGTAGATCATCGCGGTCACGATCGCCGGCTTCAGGATCGGCAGGATCACCCGCCGCAAGGTAGCAAAAGACCGCGCCCCAAGCGTCAGCGATGCCTCGTCCAGGCTCTTGTCGATCTGGCCGAGATTGGCGAGCCCGGCGCGGATCGCCACCGGCATGTTGCGGAAGATGAAGGAGATGACGATGATCAGCCCGGTGCCCGTCAACTGCACAGGCGGCACGTTGAAGGCAAGGATATAGCTGACGCCGATCACCGTGCCGGGAATGGCAAAGCTCATCATCGCCAGGAATTCGAACATGGTGCGCCCGGCGAAACGCTGCCGGTCGAGCAGATAGGCCGTCAGGATGCCGAGCGCCGCGGTGAACGGCATCGCCACCAGCGCCAGGCCGATGGTCATCAGCAGCGACGGCCAGGCCGAGCCGCTGAAAAACCAGCCATTGACGCCTTTCTCGATCGAAAAGGCGGTGAGGAAATATTCGAGCGTCGGCGTGTTGTCGCGCCCGATCGATTGCACGAAACCGCCGCACAGGATGATGCCGTAGACCACGATGGTCAGAACCAGCCACGGAACGACGGCGGCGTAGCAGCCGATCCGCAAGGCCTTGGGCAGCGTCGCCGGTACGCCGCCATCGCCCTTGCCTGCGACGGTGACGTAGCTGCGGCTGCCGATCCAGCGGCGCTGGATGACGAAGGCTGCCAGCGTGAACATCAACAGGACGATCGCCAGCACCGCCGCGCGGCCCTGGTCGTGCGCCGCACCGACCACAGCAAAGAAGATGTCGGTTGACAGCACGTTGAAGTTTCCGCCCAGCACCAGCGGATTGGCGAAATCGGCCATGCTCTCGATAAACGAAATCAGGAAGGCGCTGGCCAGCCCTGGCCGGATCAACGGCCAGGTGACGGTGCGAAATGTGCGCCAGCGGCTGGCGCGCAGGGTTTGTGATGCTTCCTCCATGCTTGGGCTGACCCCTTGCAGCACGCCGACCAGAACCAGGAAGGCGATCGGCGTGAAGGCCAGCACCTGCGCGATGGTGATGCCGGCCATGCCATAGATCCAGCGGCTGCGCGGAATGCCGAGATGCACCGACATGAGGTTGGTGACGATGCCGGCGCGGCCGAAAAGCAGGATCAGCGCCAGGCCGATGACGAAGGGCGGCGTGATGATCGGCAGGATGGACAGGCCGCGCAGCAGCCATTTGGCCGGCAGCTTGGTGCGAAGCGCAATCAGCGCCAGAGCCAGCCCAAGCGCCGTGCAGAAAAAGCCGACGAGGACTGCGATCGCCACCGTGTTCCACGCGACGCCGCAGGAGCCCTCGCCATAGAGGCAGCGCAGGCTCCATATATTGGCGCTGAAGATCTTTTCGAAGAACAGCGCCGGCACGACATTGCCGTCATTATCCTTGATGGCCGAGGTGAGGATCGACAGCAGCGGATAGGCGACGAACAGGATCAGCGAAGCAATCACGATTGAGAGCGAGCCGACGACGAAACGGTCGCCCTTGCACCAGCCGCGCGCGGCGAGCGCCTCGGCGATGAACATCTGCATCGACACGGCATAGAGCGCCGCACCCCAGCCGAGCCCCGGCTGTATCGGTCCCGGCGTGCCGGCGATCTGGGTAAGCAAGCCAAATCCCCAGCCCGAATGGATGATGGAAAAGCCTTCGATGGCCAGCCACAGCAGGCCCGCCGCGCCTGCAACCGCCAGGCTCTTGGGGTTGTTGCGCGCCACCAGCCAGCTCGCCAGCAGAAGCGGCAGGACAAGCGGCAACAGCCAGGGCCGGCCACCGAGCGCCAGCATGATGGCCGGCGTCGCATCCGCCGGCTGTGCCAGCCAGTCGAACGACAGGAAGCCGCCTTCGACCTTGTACCAAGGCAAGAGCACGAAGCTCGCCCACGCGGCCATCACCCAGGCGAGCGCGCTGCGTCCAGGAGCGGAACTGACCATGGAACCGGCCGCGGCCATTCAATGTCTTTCTGTGCCAAGGATGGTGCGCCGGCTGCCGCGAGGGGCAGCCGGCGATCAGATGCTAGAGTGAGCTCGAAAGAACGCGCTCAGCCGCCATTGCGGACCTCATCCGTGAACTTCTTCAACAGCCGCTTGCGTTCGGCCGACGAGCCGTATTTGGCGAAGTCGTAGTCGATCAGCTTGATCTTCGAGAGGTCCGGCGCCTCGGGCGGCACCGGCGTGGCGGTGTTCGACGGGATCTGGAAGCTGCCGTTCGGCGCCGCGAGCTTCTGCGCGTCCGGGCTCAGCGCCCAGTCGTAGAATTTCTGCGCCTTTTCGACATGCTTGGCGCCCGTCACGATGCTCATCGAGCCGATCTCGAAGCCGGTGCCCTCGCAAGGCGAAACCACCTTCACCGCCGGGTTCTGCTTGGCCGCGTTGATGACGTCGTGCTGGAAGGAGATGCCGATCAGCGTCTCGCCCTTGCCGACGGCGAGCGCCGGCGCGGCCCCTGCCTTGGTGTATTCGGCGATGTTCTTGTTGAGCTGCTTGAGATAGACGAATGCCTTGTCCTCGCCCATCAGCTGGACGATGGTGGCAAGCATGGTCCAGGCCGTGCCCGATGAATTCGGGTCGGCCATCTCGATCTCGCCCTGGAATTCCGGCTTGACCAGATCGGCCCAGCACGCCGGCGCGGTCAGCCCGTGCTGCTTCAGATCTTCCTCATTGTAGCCATAGCCGAGTGCACCGAGATAAATGCCGACCGTGCGGTTCTTCGACCTGTCGGCCTGCTTCAGCGCCCAGTCGCGCAAGTTTGCCAGTTGCGGCGACTTGTATTCCTGGGTGAGGCCCTCTTCCGCCGCCTGCAGATGCGGGTCGCCGGTGCCGCCCCACCAGATATCGGCTTGCGGATTGTCCTTCTCGGCCCGGAGGCGGGCGTAGATTTCGCCGGCGCTCATGCGGGTCATGTCGACGCTGACGCCCGTCTCCTTCTGGTAGGTGGTCGCCATCGCCCGGCACCAGGCCTCGTCGACGGCGCAATACATTGTTAGGCTGCCGTCGGCCGCCTGGGCGGCACCCGCCAATCCGAACATGGCCAGCGCCGCGCCAAGGCCAAGCCAGGCGGCGCACAAGCCTTGCTTACTGTCAAATGTCTTCATCGATATTCCTCCCTATCTTCACACTGAAACGATCTACCCGTCGTCGAGCGGCACTCCGATCACCTGGGACAATGTCGCCGCAACACCGGGTGCTGCCGCAAGCACGGGATTGCCCTTCGCCATGCCGTCGCCGTCGAGGAACCGGTTCACCCGGCCGCCGGCCTCCTCCACCAGCAGCAATCCGGCCAGGCAGTCCCACGAATTGATGTGCAGCTCGGCATAGGCATCCGAGCGGCCGTCGGCCACATAGGCCAGCCCAAGCGCTCCGGAGCCGGAGCGCCGCACATTGGCGCCGAGTGCCCAGACAAGGCTCACCTTGTCCAGATAGTCGCGATTGGGAATCCTGGGCGACCAGCCGAATTCGACAAAGGCGCGGTCGAACGCTTTCGTCGGCGACACATGGATCGGCGCGCCATTGCGAGTAGCGCCTTGCCCGCGACGGGCAAAATACGTTTCGCCGATGGCCGGATTGGCAATGCCGCCGATCTCGCTGCGGCCGTCCTCTACGAAAGCTATCGAAATGCAGAAATGCGGAATACCGCGCATGAAATTGGCGGTGCCGTCGATCGGGTCGACGACCCACATGCGGGCAGAGCCGATGCCGCCGCCTTCCTCGCCCAAAAACCCGTCCTGCGGAAAAGCCTCTGCCAGCGTCGCGCGGATGTGCTCCTCGACCTTGCCGTCGGTTTCAGTGAGAAAATCCTGCGGGCCTTTCATCGCCACCGGCTGGACGGCGCCCTGCCGGGCATAGCCTTCCATCGCCAGTTGCCCGGCCGTGACAAGCAGTTTCCGGCAGACCTCGGCACGCCTGTCCATCTCGGCCTTGGACAGCCGGTCCGCCTTCGGATGCGCCGCCGCCCTGCTCATGCAGCCGGTCCGGACAATCGCGCCCTCAATGCCGTCTTCGGCGAAATGGACAGGGTATTCCTCCGATGCCACTCTTGAGCCGGCTTGTATTGCACGGCTGTGCAAAGCTGTTGCATTCCGCCATGCCTGTCAAGTGCGGTGGGTGGCAATGGCAGAAGAGTTGCATTACATTGCACGGGCGTGCAAAGAATCACGAAAACAGCAGCGAGAGCGTTCGCTTGACGGTTCCGAGAATCCGCACCGGTTTTTCCAGCGCCCAGCAGGTTGCCGACCTCGCCGGGGTTTCGCGCTCGGCCGTGTCACGTACCTTCACGCCCGGCGCTTCCGTTTCCGGGGAAACCCGCGAGCGGGTGATGCTGGCGGCCGAGCAACTCGGCTATCACGTCAACCATCTGGCTCGCGGCCTGATGCGGGCCTCGACCGGCATTGTCTGCCTCATCGTTGCCGATGGCGACACGCCCTATCATGCCCGCCTGCAGAAGGCGCTGACCCAACATCTGCGGGACGCCGGCAAAATGGCCATGGTGTTCAACACCTCCGGCCCCAGCCACCATGTCGACCAGGCGCTGCGCAACACGCTGAACTATCGCGCCGATGCGAGCATCGTTCTGTCCGGCTCGCCGCCGCAGTTGCTGATCCGCACCTGTCTTGAGAGCGGCCAGCGGCTGGTGCTGATCAATCGCGATGACCGCTTCGACGGCCCGCACAATATCGGTGTCGACAATGCTGCAGCCGCAGAGGCAGCGCTGCATGCCTTCATCCGGGCCGGCTGTACCCGCCCCGCCCTGGTGACCTCGGCTGCCGGCACGCCCAGCCTGCTCTCCCGCGAAACCGCCTTCCTTACCGCCGCGCAGAAGGAAGGGCTGGAGGTGACCGTGTGGCGCGAGGGCCGCACCGGCTATGCCACCGGAGCCGATGGCGCCAGGCGGCTCTTTTCCGGCCGGCAGCGACCGGATGCGGCGTTCTGCGTGACCGACCTGATTGCGTGCGGCTTTCTCGATGCGGCCCGCCACGAGTTCGGCATCAGCGTACCCCGCGATCTCTGCGTCATCGGCTTTGACGACATTGAACAGGCCGACTGGGCCTCTTACCGGCTGACGACGTTCTCGCCGCCGATCGAGGAGATCGCCAGGCGCGCCGTGCGGCTCGCGACCGGCGCGCGGGAGGAGGCTGGCAGCCGTCTGATCTGCCATGCGCCCATGGTCTGGCGCAGCACGGTGAGGCCGGGCCAGGGCTGATGCGAAACATGTGTCGGTCAAGACGGGAAACGTACTGATGTCCAAGAAAAAGGCCAGGAAGACCCGCCAGGCGGCAAGACCGGTGGAGATAGCTGTAGGCCCCGAAATCCGGAGCATGATGCGCAAGTTTGGCCTGACCGAGGAAGAAGCACTGCGCATGATGCGCGAATGCGATGCCACCCTCTATGGCGCCAACTCCGGGCACGTGCAGCCAGGATCTTGACGGCCCGCCAGGCGCGAACGGAATTTTAATGTAAATCAAGCGTAATCCCGACCGTTAAAATGATGCGTATGTGTTGGGGTTGCGCATGCCGGAATATTCTTTCTTCATCCGCTCGATCCGGATCCGCTACATCTCGGGATTGCTCATCTTTGCGCTGGCTTCCACCGCGGTGATGTTTGCGCTCAATCGCGTCAATTCCTTCCGCCACGACATCGACGCGCTGAGCAGCAATCTCGTCGTCTTCACCCGCGACCTGCGCAACGCCTCCAGCTTTGCCGAAACCGCCAGCACGACCTGGCGCACCGAAACCCGTGACGGCCTTGCCGCCGCCGCGCGCGGCCATTCGCAACGCCTGACCAGCGAGATCGAAACACTGTCCGCGGAGTTGGCCGCGATCAAGCCGAGCCTGTCGGCCAAAACGCTGGACGAACTCTCGTCGGCCGCCGTCAACGGCGACCTGTTCTGGTCGTCGCGCGACATCGTGCGCAACTTCAACCTGATGTCAGCGGCGCAACAGACCGACGAATGGAGTTCGCGCGAAATCCTCAACCAGAACGACCTGTTCGTCCAGCCGATGCTGGTGCGTGTGCGTACCGCCATGGATGGCGAACGCCATCTGGCCGACGCCTCCAGCGACAGGCTGCTGTTGTGGGCAAGCGGCCTTCTGTTCGCGGTTCTTGCCATCGTTGCCCTCTGGATCTTCCGGCCGATGGAAAAGGCGATCCGCCGCGCCTTCACCGAATCCGCCGCATCCTTGTTCAAGGCCGAAGCGGCCGACCGCGCCAAATCGGAATTCCTGGCCAATATGAGCCATGAGATCCGCACGCCGATGAATGGCGTGCTGGGCATGGCCGAACTGCTCGCCAAGACCGAGCTTAACGCGCGCCAGAAGACCTTCACCGAAGTCATCGTCAAGTCCGGCAATGCGCTGCTCACCATCATCAACGACATCCTCGATTTCTCCAAGATCAATGCCGGTCAGCTGACGCTCGATCCTGCACCCTTCCGGCTTGCCGAAGCGGTCGAGGACGTGGCCACACTGGTGTCGGCGCGCGTCGCCGAAAAGAACCTCGAGCTGATCGTGCGCGTCGACCCGCGCCTGCCTGCCCATGTCGTCGGCGATGCCGGACGGTTCCGTCAGATCGTCACCAATCTGCTCGGCAATGCGGTGAAGTTCACCGAGAAGGGCCATGTGCTGATCGATGTCGGCGGCGAGGTGGTCGACGGCATGGTCCAGCTCAAGGTCCGCGTCGAGGACACAGGCATCGGCATTCCTGCCGAGAAGCTCGAGAACGTGTTCGAGAAATTCGCGCAGGTCGACGGCTCGTCGACGCGCCGCCATGAAGGCACCGGCCTCGGCCTTGCCATCGCCGCCCGCCTCATCGACCTGATGGGCGGCAAGATCGGCGTCGAAAGCGAGATCGGCCGCGGCTCGGTGTTCTGGTTCGCCGTGCCGCTGCCGGCGCATCAGCAGGACACGCGCAACGAGATCGTGCCGGTCGATGTCACCGGCGCCCGCGTGCTGGTCATCGACGACAACCCGGTCAACCGCGAGATCTTGCTGGAGCAGCTCAGAAGCTGGAGCTTCGACTGCGCGGCCGCCGAAAGCGGCGCCGTCGGCCTCGCCTTTCTAGACCGGGCCAGCCAACTCGGTGCTGCGGTCGACTGCATCATCCTCGACTACCAGATGCCCGGCATGAACGGCGCCGATGTCGCCAAGGCGATTTCCGCCGACAGCCGTCTCTCCGCCATCCCGGTGGTGCTGCTGACCTCCGTCGACCAGGTCGATTTCGGCAAGATGGTCATCGATTTCGGCATCGCCGCGCATCTCACCAAGCCGGCGCGCTCGGCCATCCTGCTCGGCACCGTCATCTCGGCCATCCAGAAAGCGCGGGCCCAGATCGGCAAGGCCCAGTTCGTTCGCGAGCCTGTTGTTCCGCAGGCGGCACCCGTGACGCCACCCGCCTTCACCGTCATTCGCGGCCCGGCAATTCCGGCGGCCACAGTGCCTGAATCGATCGCCACGCCAAACGGCCCGATCGATATTCTGATCGCCGAGGACAATGACGTGAACCAGCTGGTGTTCGGCCAGATCCTCAATGGGCTTGGCCTCAGCTACCGCATCGCCAGCAATGGCCGCACGGCCGTCGAGATGTACCGGGCGCTGCGGCCGAAGCTGATTCTCATGGACGTCTCCATGCCGGAGATGAACGGCTACGAGGCGACCCGCGCCATCCGGGCGGCGGAGGCAGCGAGTGGCAATCACACACCAATCATCGGCGTCACCGCGCACGCACTGAAGGGCGACCGCGACAAATGTATCGAGTCCGGAATGGACGACTATCTGCCCAAGCCGGTGTCGCCCGACCGCCTCGGCAGCAAGATCGGCACATGGCTCAGCGAAACGGTCGCGGTAAAGAGGGCTTGATCAAATCGCCGCGTCCAGACGATAGCGGCGCATCCAGTCCAGACTAATCTCGTCCGAGAGCTTGGCGACGCCCGGCTTTACGTCGGCGGCATTCGGCGCCGGAACGCCCAGGGCCTTGCAGATGGATGCCAATGCCGCTGCCGGATCGCCTGACAGGCGCTCATAGCCGATGCGCAGCGGGACGATCCCCTGCTCCGCGAACCAGACGTTCCAGCCCGCGTCATAGGCTTCGAGTTCGGCAAGCTCGCGCTGGATCCGCTTGAAATCGTAGCGGGGTTCCTGCGGCGGTGCGACTCGTTCGATCTCGGTTCCGTCGGGCGCGATGTGCCAAAGCCCGGTCTGCTCGGCCTTGATCAGCGACACCGCCTGCGCCAGCTTGTTTTCGCGCGAAAGATGGATGTAGAGGACCCGCCCGAAGGCCTTTTCAAAGCGTGCTTTGTCCGATGGCAGGTCTGGGTAGATCCGGTCGAGGATTGCCGAGAGTTCATCCAGGTTTTCCCGCATCAGGCGCAAGCCGAAGACGCCCGTTCCGCCCCTTCCCGCGCTGATTGCCGCACCGAGATAGGCGAGGTCGAAATCATGCGCGCTCATCGTCTCGGGATGCGGCAATTTCCACTCTTCGGCCCATTCCGCCTTGTCCTCCCGCCTATAGAAGGAGTGCGGATCGCCGGCTGTTTTCATCGATGCCAGCAGACCGCACAGCAATGTGCTTCCGGTTCTCGGCGTGCCGCAGATTATGTAGCCGTCACGCATCTGGGGGCTCTGTCGCTTGTCATGGATTGGGCTACCTCGCCAGGCGCGGTGACACGCGCGCTTCGCTAATGGATCCAGTCTAGCCGCGCCGGAAGGGATAGAGGAATTGCTGCCAGTATCCGTTCGGAACGGGATGTCCGTGAATGCCGTAGCCGTTCGGCCAGCGTCCTTCAGGCATATGGTGGGTACCGAACAGCCGGTCGAGCAGCGGGAAATGGATGGCGAAGTTTACGTCGATCGCTTCTTTCTCGAGGCCGTGATGCCAGTGGTGGTAACGCGGCGACACCAGCACCTTTTCGACTGGACCGAAACTGGTTCCGATGTTGGAATGGATGAAAGACGAATAGACGTAGACGATCAATATATACGTCTGGATAGCCGATTCATCGAACCCCAGCACGAACATCGGGGTGGCCGTCAGGCTGCGCAGCACGATGATTTCCAGGAAATGCATGCGCGCACCGGCAATCCAGTCCATCGACTTGGCGGAATGGTGCACGGCATGGAACTTCCACAGCCAGGGAATGCGATGGAAGGCCTGATGCACCCAATACTGGGCAAAGTCGGTCAGGAACATTACCGCCAGCAGTTGCACCAGCCACGGCAAGTCGTGGACCCAGGCGCGCACCGAACCAAGGGCGCCCTGCGCATTGACGAAGTTGGACGGCGCCAAGGTCAGGTAGGTCAAAATCTGCACCAGCAGCGATGAGACCAGATAGTAGAACAGGTCCTCGCGCCATTCGTCGCGGAACACGGTCTGATCCTTGTTGCGCGCGAAAAGACGTTCGAGCGGAACGAACAGCACACCCATGAACAGGGCGTTCAGGATGAAGAAATCAAGCCCGAAGAACACCCCTTCGATGTGCAGTTGATGGCGCACCGGAAGCATGCCGACCAGCGACGCCAGCAGCACAGTGAACATCGCTGCCGCGCCGAGCGTCTTTTGCCTGCGCAGCGTCATGCTGAGGATCGCCAGGATATAGCCGGAGATGAGGACGAAATAGAGCACCGGCTTGAAGAACAGCATCTGGTGGATGGGGGCCAGATCCGGCATCGATGTAAGCGACGGGTAGCGCAGCACGATGACCATCAGCAGGGCGGTGACCCCGGCAAGCAAGCCAATCGAGCCGGACAGCCAGCCAGAACCGAACGGCCGTTTGGCGCGCGGCGTTTCAAGTTCACTTACAACGCGTCTAAGGAAATTTGCCACCGCCCCCATGCCCCGCCTTTTTGACGATCGCAAAAGCTCTCGTCGAGATATCGACCTCTTTTGCTACAGCAGGGCTCATTAATATTTAATCGCCACGACCCTGCACATGACGGGTGACTATCGCTTTCGGGCGATTGGAAGAGCTATGATTGCAACAAAAGAACACCGGCCACTATAGTCGGAATCTTTCCTGGATGCGACGGGCGCATTCAAGCGGCGTCAGCCGGCTGGTGTCGACTTCGAGGTCGTAGTCTATGCCGTTGTGGACGCGTCCATATTGCCAGCGCGCCAGGCCAGGCAGCCTGTCGGCGCGCGCGGCCTCGCGCCTCCCAGCACCTCCAGCGGCGCCATGACGCCGACCAGATGCAGGTCGAAACCCGACAGCAGCATGCGGTGCTCCGCTATCTCGTCATTGAAGATCACGTCGTCGACAATGAGATTGTTGCCTTGCCCGGCCATGGCGGCGATGGCATGGCGCATGCCGCGCATGGCTCGCGCGCCGACCGGCCCGCTCCTGATCACCACCGACGGCTTGCCGTCTTCCAGCACGGTCTCAAAGGAAAACCCGTCGGCATGATCCTGCAGCGCCGGCGGCAGCATGTCGATGAAAGCATCCATCTGGACATGCAGGAAGGGCTCGGTGGCGATTGTTTGCAGCGCCCTGGCGATCGAGCTTTTGCCGGCGCTGCCGACGCCATTAAGCAGGACGATTTTGGCCGTCATGTCGCCCCCTCGGTCTATCGGTTGCGCACGACGATACAGGCGCCCCCGACGCTTTGCAGTTTCTGGCAGATGACGTTGGCGGCGGCACGGTCGTCGACGCCGATCCTGACGGCGTAGATGCCGCGTCGGCCGATCGGCGTGCGCACCCGGCTGACCACCGGGTCACGACCGGAAAGCAGCGCCGGAAACCGGCTCCTGACCCGCAGCCACTGATTGATCGCAGCTCCCCTGCGGAAATTGCCGGCCACCTGGACGCCCCATGGCTTCACAGTGATCGAGGCCATCGCCACGGTTCTGGACATGATCACCGGCAGCTTGCGGCAGGCGACGGGAAAGCTGGTTTTCGCGTCGAGCGGCTCGACCGTCCCGGCGTAAGCGCTGTCGGAAAACTTGTCGGCCGGTTCGCCCATGATGTCGAAGACGTAGCTCTCGGTCTCCATCGGCAGGAAACCGCCGGAATCCAGCCAGCGCGAAACGCGGCTCTCGCCGGCATTGTAGGCAGCCGCCGCCAGGCCGAGATTGCCGAAGCCGGTCTTCATTTCGGCGAGATATTTCGCCGAAGCCGGGATCGCCTGGTCGATGTCGAAAGGATCGGCCAGCCCGCGCATCTTGGCGGTGCCCGGCATGAACTGGGCGATGCCTTCGGCACCGACCGGGCTCACCGCATTGGGGTCGAAGCGGCTTTCCTTCCAGATCAGCCGGGCGAAGTAATCCTTCGGCAGGCCGTTCCGCTCGGCATGCGTCTCGATCAGGTCACAGACACGGCCGATCAATCGTTTCGCCGCCGAGCGCGATTGCGGTGGATCGGCGAGCGCCTGTCCGGCACCCAGCCCGCAGAGCAGGATCACACCGGCTTTGAGCAGCCCCCGCATGGCTTATTCGGCCGCAGCCTTGCCGTGCTGGCCAAACCGCTGCTCGATATAGTCGGCAACCATTTTTTCGAAATCGGCGGCGATCGACGGACCGCGCAGCGTCGCCGACTTCTTGCCATCGACGAAGACGGGCGCGGTCGGCGTCTCGCCGGTGCCGGGCAGCGAGATGCCGATATCGGCGTGCTTGGATTCGCCGGGGCCGTTGACGATGCAGCCCATCACCGCGACCTTGAGGTTCTCGACGCCGGGATATTTCTCCCGCCAGACCGGCATGTTCTTGCGCAAATCGGCCTGGATGTTCTGGGCGAGTTCCTGGAACACGGTGGATGTCGTGCGGCCGCAGCCGGGGCAAGCGGCGACGATCGGCACGAACTGACGGAAGCCCATGGTCTGCAGCAGTTCCTGCGAGACCTGCACCTCGCGAGTGCGATCGCCATTCGGCTCCGGCGTCAGCGAGATGCGGATGGTGTCGCCAATGCCTTGCTGCAAGAGGATGCCCATGGCCGCCGACGAGGCGACGATGCCCTTGGAGCCCATGCCGGCTTCGGTGAGGCCGAGATGCAGCGCATGGTTGGAACGCGTGGCAAGCTCGGTGTAGACGGCGATCAAATCCTGCACGCCGCTGACCTTGGCCGACAGGATGATCTTTTCGCGGGCGAGGCCTATCTCTTCAGCCATTTCGGCCGACAGGATCGCCGACTGCACGATCGCCTCGCGGGTTACTTCCTGCGCCGTCAGCGGGAAGCCTTGACGCTGGTTCTCGTCCATCAGCCGGGTGAGCAACTCCTGATCGAGCGACCCCCAATTGACGCCGATGCGCACCGGCTTGTCATGCCTGATCGCCATTTCGACGATCGCCGCGAACTGGCGGTCCCTCTTGTCCTTGAAGCCGACATTGCCGGGATTGATGCGGTATTTGGCCAGCGCCTCGGCGCAGTCCGGATGGTCGGCCAGCAGCTTGTGGCCGATATAGTGGAAGTCGCCGACCAGCGGCACATTGATGCCGAGCCGCTCGAGCCGTTCGCGGATGCGCGGCACGGCGGCGGCGCTCTCGTCACGATCGACGGTGATGCGCACGATCTCGGAGCCAGCGCGATGCAAAGCCGCAACCTGCGCGACGGTCTGGTCGATATCGGCCGTGTCGGTGTTAGTCATCGACTGCACGACGACCGGCGCGCCGCCGCCGACGACCACGCCGCCGACATCGACGCCGACCGATGTCCGGCGCCCAAAGGGGGAGGAAAAATACCCGGTCATGCCGGCAGCCTCTTGATCACCCGAGCGACACACGTCCACGTCGACGCACGCTCAATCAGCTATCAGCGCATAGCGCTGAGGTTCGGGCATGAGGTGGAGGAGCAAAGATGGCTTGTCAATGGCGACAGACAAGCAGAGCCGCCAAATCGCAGCAGCGCGGCGACCCCACAGACGGGTTTCGCCGGCAACAGTATCGGAATCAGTAGCAAACACAGGCCTCCGGCGGCATGTCGCCACCGGAGCGATAGTCACGCGCCAAGGCGGCGCGTCTAATCCTGGAAGGGCGTCAGTGTCTCGTCGGTTTCGCCTTCAGTTTTTCAATCTCGTCCTTGAGTGCCAGCTTGCGTCGCTTCAGATTCACGATTTCGAGGTCGTCGACCGATGGATGGTTCATCGCATCGTCGATCTCGCGTTCGATATCACCGTGTTTCCGCTGCAACTCATCAAGATGGGATGCAAGAGACATGATTGGTTCTCCCTTTCATGGTTTCCTCGATTGCAGCCGTCAAAGGCACGTCCACCGCAGGTCGCATCTGTGACGGCACCATGACAGTCTGCCACCATCCGGCTGCGATGTCGAATGCTGCGTGGTAGCATTCCACGACAATGTGATATGTGATATTGGCTGCGCGCCGGCGGCAATTGATGCCGCCCCCGCCCAATCATGCCCATTGCCGGGCGCCGCAGACATGCAGACGGTAGAGAATGTCCGACCAGGAAAAGGCCGATGTCCGCCTCGAATTTTCCCGCCTGAAGCAGGAGCATGCCGATTTCGACGCGGCCATCAATGCGATGATCGCCATGGGCTGCGACCCCTTGCAGATCCAGCGCATGAAGAAGAAGAAGCTTTTCCTCAAGGACCGGCTGATGGCGCTGGAAGACAAGATCATTCCGGACATCATCGCTTAGCCGACGGCCTCGGGGCCTAACTGCTCACCCCGCTATCGACAGCCGCGCCGCGCGATGGCGCAGCAACGTCAGCAATTCGTCGGTCTTCTCCGCTGAAGTGTCGATCGGCACCACCAGGCACATCGTCGCCTCGACCTTGCCGGCGGCCGCGAAGACAGGGGCGGCCAGGCATTTGGTGTAGGCGTCGACCAGCCCCGAAGTGATGCAATAGCCGGTCGTTCTGGCCGTCGCGATATCGGCAATGAAGTCGTCGAACTGCAGCCTGCGGCCGTCGGGCAGCAAAAGGTCGTCTTCCGAGACCATGTCCTGGATGGCGGCCCTTTCCAATCCGGCCAGAAGCAGCCGCCCCGATGCCGTCCATGGCAGCGGGATCTGCAAGCCAGTGGCCGAGCTGATGCGGAACGGCCTGGTGCCGGGGCTGGAATGGACGATGGTATAGCGCCCGCTTTGCAGCATGCACAATTCGGAGGTCTCGCCGGTCTCGCGCGACAGATTGTCGACCTCCTGCCGGCCCCGCCTAAGCAGGTCGTTGCCCCTGACATAGTCCATCCCATAGAGGTAGAGCTTCTTGCCGAAATAGACCCGGTTGCCGTCGCCCTCCATCTCCAGGAGACCCGCATCGACCAGCGAACGCACCAGCGTATAGGTGGTGGAGCGCGGCGCATTCACCCCCTTGGCGAGATCGCCAATGCCGATGGCGCGTTGCGTGACATGCAGGAATTCCAGGATCTCCAGCACCCGGTTGAGGCCCTTCTCGCGCGAGCCGGAGGTCTTGTCGGGCGTCGGGCTCTCGGCTGGACCAAGCTCCGCCCGATCCGTGAGTCCATTGCTGTCTTGCATAACTGATTCCTGATGTTAGTATCTGTCTTGTATAGGATACATGTGTCTATTGTAAGAGACAATTCAGGTCGGCGACACGTGCGTCTGTAAGGGGAACTCAAACAACAGGAGGTCGCAGTGAACGACGCATCCAAGCGAGATTTTCTGAAACTGGGCATGGCCGGGCTTGCAACGGCGGGCGTGATGACCGCTGTCAGCGCCGAAAAGGCGGCGGCACAAGCCGCATCCGACAGCGTTCTGCGCACCGCGCTTGACCGCGGCAAGCTGATCGTCGGCACCGGCAGCACCAACGCGCCATGGCATTTCGAAAACGATGCCGGCGAGCTAGTCGGCATGGACATCACCATGGGCCGCATTCTGGCCAAGGGTCTGTTCGACGATCCGAGCAAGGTCGAGTTCGTCATGCAGGATCCGGCGCAGCGCATCCCCAATGTCACCACCAACAAGGTCGACATTACCATCCAGTTCATGACCATGACCGCGCAGCGCTCGCAGCTCATCCACTTCTCCAGGCCATACTATGTCGAGGGCGTCGCCCTGCTGACGCTGCCGACGGCGGAAAACAAGACCTTCGACAAGCTGCTCGCCGGTGGTTCGGCGACGCGCATCTCGATCCTGCAGAATGTCGATGCCGAAAGCTCGGTCCATTACGCCCTGCCGGAGGCGCAGGTGCTGCAGATCGACACTCAGGCCAATGTGCTGCAGGCACTGGAATCGAAACGCGCCGATGCCGCCGCTGTCGATCTTTCAACCGTGCGCTGGCTGGCCTCGCGCAACCCCGACAAATATTTCGATGCCGGCAAGAGCTGGTACTCGATGCTCTACGGCGCGGCGGTCAGGCAGGGCGACCTGGACTGGCTGACCTTCGTCAACCAGACCTTCACCATCGCCATGTTCGGCCATGAGACCGCACTCTACGACGCCGCCTTCAAGGACTATTTCGGCCAGGAGCCGCCGGCCCGCCATCCCGGTTTCCCGGTTGTCTGACAAGTGCTGGCGGAAGGGTTAGCCCTTCCGCCTTCTAGTTCGCATCCCCTTGGTTATTGCGGGAGACGCATGGGCTATACGCTCAACTTCAACCTGATCTGGCGGCATTTCGACAAGCTGTGGGGCGGCCTTCTGCTCAGCCTCGAGCTTGCCGTGATTTCGATTGCCATCGGCGTCGTCATCGGCCTGATGCTGGCGGTCTGGTATGTCTCGGCCGGACGCGTGGTGCGCGCCATCATTGCGGCCTACGTCGAATTCATCCGCAACGTGCCGCTGATCCTGCTCGTCTATCTTGTCTTCTACGGCCTGCCGACGGTGATCGACGTCGCCTACGACGCGCCGACCTCGTTCGTGCTGACGCTGTCGGTCTATAGCGGCGCCTATCTGGTCGAGGTGTTCCGCTCCGGCCTGGAAGCCGTGCCGCGCGGCCAGCTCGATGCCGGCAAGGCCATCGGCCTGACGCCCTGGCAGCGGCTGGTTCATGTGCGCCTGCCGACCATGCTGCGCATCACGCTGCCGGCGCTGTCCAACACCTTCATCTCGCTGTTCAAGGACACGTCGATCGCCTCGGTGATCTCGGTGCCCGAGCTCACCTTCGGCGCCCAGTGGATCAACTTCAACACCTTCCGCATCGTCGAGGTCTATCTGGTGACGACGGCGATGTATCTGGTGACCGGCTACACCCTGCTCTTCGGGCTGCGGCTGGTCGAACGCCGGTTCAGGGCTGCGCGCTGACATGCTGAGCCAGATCCTCTACGCCGTACCGTTCCTCGCCCAGGGCTTCGCCATCACCTTGTGGGTGTCGCTGCTGGTCGTGGTGCTGTCGCTGATTGCCGGCGTCGCGCTCGGCGTCGGCCTGGTCTACGGCCCGGTGCCGCTGCGCTGGGCCGTGCGCATCTTCTCCGACACCATCCGCGGCATCCCGATCCTGGTGCTGATGTTCTTCGTCTATTACGGCCTGCCGGCCATCGGCCTGCATCTGCAATCCTTCTCGGCGGCGGTGCTGGCGCTGACCTTGTTCAAGACGGCGCAGGTCATTGAGTATCTCCGCGGCGCCGTCGGCTCCATTCCCAAGGGCCAGTCAGAAGCGGCGATGGCCATTGGGCTGACTTTTCGCCAGCGGCTCACCTACGTCATCTTTCCGCAGGCCTTCCGGCGCTTCCTGCCGCCCTGGATCAACGGCGTCACCGATGCGGTCAAGGGCAGCGCCCTGGTCTCGCTGCTCGGCATCACCGACCTGATGCAGGCGATCAATCAGGTCATCGGCCGCACCTATGAGGCGATGCCGCTCTACATCCTCGGCGCCTTGATCTATTTCGCCGTCAACTATGCGCTTTCCTACGCCAGCCGGCGGCTGGAACGGCGCTTTGCCTTCATCCGGGACTAGCACGATGGCCACAAGCTCGAACGACAATGCCGCCCTTCTCGACATTGCCGGGGTCTCGAAAGCCTTTGGTTCGGTCGAGGTGCTTCGCTCGGTCAGCCTCAAGGTGGACAGGGGCGAGGTGGTCACCGTCATCGGCCCTTCCGGCAGCGGCAAAACCACCCTGCTGCGCTGCGTCAACTTTCTCGAAAGCTACGACTCAGGCTCGATCCGCATCGACGGCAAGGAGGTCGGTTTTCGTGAGGCCGGCGCGCGCCAGCGGCGCAGCGAGCGCGACCTTGCCAATATGCGCGCCGAAACCGGCATGGTGTTCCAGAGCTTCAACCTGTTTCCGCACCTCACCGCCGCCGGCAACATCATGCTCGGCCTCACCAAGGTGCGCGGCAAGAGCAAGGCCGAGGCGCGCCAGATCGCCGAGCATTGGCTGAGCCGCGTCGGCCTCGCCCACAAGGCCGACAGCCTGCCGGCGGAACTCTCCGGGGGCCAGCAGCAGCGCGTCGGCATAGCGCGGGCAGTCGCCATGGAGCCAAAGATCCTGCTGCTCGACGAGATCACCTCCGCGCTCGATCCCGAATTGGTCGGCGAGGTGCTGGCCGTTGTGCGCAGCCTGGCCGAAGACGGCATGACAATGGTGATGGTCACGCACGAGATGGCCTTTGCCCGCGACGCTTCGAGCCGCATTGTCTTCATGGCCGATGGCGGTGTCAGCGCTGTTGGCCCGCCGAAGGAGATCCTTGCCGAAGAGACCACCAATGAGCGCCTGCGCTCTTTCCTGGCGCGGTTCCGCGCCTCGCATTTCTGACATGGGCGGCCCAAAGCAATCCAGGAAAAGTGTAAGCGGTTTTCCCGGGAAAAGCGCGAAGCGCTTTCCCTTGGGAATTGCGTAAAACAACAGGCCGGCCCAAGGAGAATTCTTCCATGACGCCTTACATCCGGCTCGCCGAGCTCGGCCTGACGCTGCCCGAGCCGCCGACGCCGATCGCCAATTTCGTCACCCATGCGGAAAGCGGCCGGCTGATCTTTCTTTCGGGTCAAGGGCCGCTGCGCGCCGACGGCACGCTGTGCACCGGCAAGGTCGGCGAGGACGTCACCGTCGAGCAGGCCTATGAGCATGCCCGCCTCACCGGCCTCAACCTGCTCGCCGTCATGCACGCCGCCGCCGGCGATCTCGGCCGCATCGTGCGCGTCGTCAAATTGCTCGGCTTCGTCAATGCGACGCCGACCTTCAGCGACCACCCGAAAGTGGTCAATGGCTGCTCGGACCTGTTCGCCAGCGTCTTCGACAAGATCGGCGGCCATGCCCGCTCGGCGATCGGGGTCGGCTCGCTGCCTGGAAACATCACCGTCGAAATCGAAGCGGTCGTCGAGATCGCCGCCTGACCGTCAAGGGATTGCTGAACATGAAAACCTATTCCGACACCGGCTCCAACACCACGATCCGTGAACGGCTGGGACTGCGGCCGATCATCAACGTCTCCGGCACGATGACGACGCTCGGCGCCTCGATCATCGTTCCCGAGGCGATCAGCGCCATGGCCGAGATCGCCTCGCAATGGGTGGAGATGGACGATCTGCAGCGCGCCGCAAGCGTGATCACCGCCCGCCTCACCGGCGGCGAGGCCGGCTTCATCACCGCCTGCTGCGCCTCAGGCATCACAATGGCGATCGCCGGGGCGATGACCGGCACCAATTTGCTGGCGATCGAACGGCTGCCCGACGATACCGAAGGGCTGAAGTCCGAAGTCGTCATCCAGCTCGGCCATATCGTCAATTACGGCGCACCGATCGACCAGTCGATCCGCGTCGCCGGCGCCAAGGTCATTCCGGCCGGCACGGTCAGCGTCACGCAGGATTATCATGTGCGCGAGGCTATCAACGAGCGCACGGCGGCGGCGCTCTACGTCGTGGCGCACCACACCGTGCAATACGGCATGCTTTCCCTTGAGGAATTCTGCGATATCTGCCACGCCAGGGGCGTGCCGGTGATCGTCGATGCGGCTTCCGAATATGACCTGCGCAGCTTCCTGGCGCGCGGCGCCGACATCGTCGTCTACAGCGGCCACAAATTCCTTTCGGGGCCGACCAGCGGCATCGTCGCCGGCCGCAAGGATCTCGTCCGCGCCGCCTATCTGCAAAACCGCGGCGTCGCCCGCGCCATGAAGGTCGGCAAGGAAAGCATCGCCGGCACGATGGCGGCGCTCGAAGCCTGGGAAAAGCGCGACCATGCCGGCATCCGCCAGCGCGAGGAAGCGGCGCTCAATCTATGGAGGGATTCGCTGCAGGGAATACCCGGCATCGTCGCAAACATCATTCCCGACCCGACCGCCAATCCACTCGACCGGCTGCAGATCTTCGTCTCCCCCGAAAGCCGCTTCAGTGCCGCCGGCCTCGCCTCGGCATTGGCGGCCGGATCGCCGCCCATCATCGTGCGCAACCACGAGGTCGAGCGTGGCCATTTCTTTCTCGACCCCTGCAACCTGCACCCAGGCGAGGCCGAGATCGTCGCCGAACGCCTCCGCGCCGTGCTCACCGCGGCCGACAGGCCGGCGGATGCGATGAGACAGCCGCGAAAGGATTCATCCGGCGCCCTGCGCTGGCCGGACTAGGCTGCGGCGGCCGCCATCCTTGCGGGCCAGCCCGAATTCCGCTAAGGCGCGCCTTTACCGCCGGGAGCATGCGCTTGACCGACCACCGCGCCGACGTCGCCATCATCATGGGCAGCCAGTCCGACTGGGCGACGATGCGCCACGCCGCCGAAACGCTGGAGGCGCTGGGCATTCCGCACAAGCGGCTGATCGTCTCCGCCCACCGCACCCCGGACCGCCTCTATGATTTCGCCAAAGGCGCCAAGGCGGCCGGCTACAAGGTGATCATCGCCGGCGCCGGCGGCGCCGCCCACCTGCCCGGCATGACGGCGGCGATGACGCCGCTGCCGGTGTTCGGCGTGCCGGTCGAATCGAAGGCGCTGTCAGGCCAGGATTCGCTGCTCTCCATCGTCCAGATGCCGGCCGGCATTCCGGTCGGCACGCTTGCCATCGGCAAGGCGGGTGCGGCCAACGCCGCCCTTCTGGCGGCCGCCGTGCTGGCGCTGCACGACGAAAAACTTGCCGCCCGCCTGGATGCCTGGCGCACCGCCCAAACCGCCAGGGTCGCCACCGAACCGACGGACGCGCCGTGAGCCTGCCCGCGGGATCGAGCATCGGCATCATCGGCGGCGGCCAGCTCGGCCGCATGCTGGCTGTTGCCGCAGCGCGCCTCGGCTACCGCACAATTATCCTCGAACCGCAGGCCGATTGCCCGGCGGCTCAGGTCGCCAACCGCCAGATCACCGCCGCCTATGACGATGCGGACGCCCTTGCCGAACTGGCGGCAGTCAGCGCCGTCGTCACCTACGAATTCGAGAATGTGCCGGTGGCGGCCGCCGGCGCACTTGCTGCCAAGGTCCCGGTTTATCCGCCGCCGCGAGCGCTGGAAGTTGCCCAGGATAGGGTGGCGGAGAAGCTATTCCTGAACGGCATCGGCATCAGGACAGCGGATTTCCGCTCCGTCGACAATGACGACGAGCTGACGGCGGCGCTGAGAGAGTTCGGTGGCAGCGGCATCTTGAAAACCCGCCGCATGGGCTATGACGGCAAGGGCCAGCGCGTCTTCCGCAACATGGAGACGGGCGGCTTTGCCGGCACATGCGAGACCATGGGCAATGTGCCGCTGATCCTCGAATCCTTCGTCGCTTTCGAGCGCGAAATCTCGGTCATCGCCGCGCGCGGGTTGGACGGCGCGGTCGCCGCCTATGATCCGGCTGAGAACGTCCACCGCGACGGCATCCTGCATACCTCGACCCTGCCGGCCCAGATCAGGCTGGAGACGGCGGCGACGGCACAGGGGTCGGCAGCGAAAATCCTGGCGGCCCTCGACTATGTCGGCGTCATCGGCGTCGAGTTCTTCGTTCTTGCCGATGGCACGCTGCTGGCCAACGAAATGGCGCCGCGCGTGCACAATTCCGGCCACTGGACGGAAGCCGCCTGCATCGTTTCGCAATTCGAGCAGCATATCCGCGCGATTGCCGGCCTGCCGCTGGGCAACCCTGGCCGGCATTCAAACTGCATCATGGAAAACCTGATCGGCGACGATGTGCTGCGGGTGCCCGCTTTGCTCGCCGAGCCCGATCTGATGCTGCATCTCTACGGCAAGGCGGAAGCGCGCCCAGGCCGCAAGATGGGCCATTTCACGCGCATCAGCCGCCGTAGCTAAGCCATTCCGGCACTTTGCGCGAGGGCGTGGCTCGAGCCCTATTGCAGCTCGTCGTTCAGATCCCCGTCCTCGTCGGGGCTGGCGCAACTCGCATCGCCTTCCCTACAATTGGCGCCCGCGGTGAGCTGTTTGATGCGCTGGTCCGTCAGTTCGGTCAGGCATTGTGAAACCTCCATCGGATGGATGGAGCCGCCCTCGCTGTCTGTCGTCGTATAGGCGCATTCGGCGTCGCGGAAGGCGATCCAGGCGCGTTGCACGACCTGCAGCAGCTTCCTGCCCTTGTCGTCGTTGCGACCGACGAGATCCTTGTAGGCCTGGTTGAGCTTGGCATCGGCGGCCCGATAGTCCTCGCCGGCGCAGATGTTCATCATCTGCTGGCTGTCGTCGTTGCGGTCGCATTCCTGCGCCTGCGCGGTGGATGCCGCTGCCACAACGGCAAGGCAGGCGGACACAAACAACAGGCGCATGGAGGTCTCCAAATCGGCTTGCGGGTGCCGCACCATTCCAGCCCGCCTTCGGCCGCGCAATGGCGTGGAGCCGAGATGGCGGATATTTGATGGCCAAAGCCATTCTCGGCCTCTATCCAGCACGCTTGCGGTTGACACGGGCAAGGCTCCTCGTTTATGAGCCACCGCAAGTTCAAAGGCGCGCTTTTCAGGCGCGCCTTAATAATTCGGCCCGGACAGGGCCCAGACCGACGGGCAAGACCATGAAGATCAAGAATTCGCTCAAGGCGCTGAAGGCGCGTCACCGCGACAACCAGCTGGTTCGCCGCAAGGGCCGCGTCTACATCATCAACAAGACCGCTCCACGCTACAAGGCGCGCCAGGGCTGAGTGTTCGGCCGGAGGCTCGTTGCCTCCGTCCATACGATGGTAATTGCCTGGTTCCAGGCACTTTCACGCTAATTTCAGTTTGACGATCCGCCGTCCGGGGTTAGATTCCGGCGATGCGGATTCTTTTTGCATTTTTGGCCACCCTCTTTCTTTTCGGCGTCACTCCGGCGTCGGCGGACGATCCGCCGGCAAAGCCGCCGGTTGCCCTGACCAGGGAAGCCAGGCTCGACCAACTGTTTGCCGAGCTGAAGCGCGAGCGCAACGAAAAGGCGGCCGAGCGCATCGCCGGGCGCATCTGGGGCGAATGGTTCCAGTCCGGCAGCGCCTCGATCGACCTGATGATGCAATGGTCGCAAAAGGCGATTGACGACCAGAAGTTCGACGTCGCCCTCGACTTCCTCGACCAGGTCGTCATCCTGCAGCCAAAATATGCCGAAGGCTGGAACCGGCGCGCCACCGTGCATTACATGATGAAGAATTTCGGGAAATCGATGTCCGACATCGACCAGACGCTGCAGCTGGAACCACGCCATTTCGGCGCGCTTTCGGGCCTGGCCCAGATCATGGCCGCCACCGGCCACAAGCAATCGGCGCTCGAAGCCTGGCAGAAGGTGCTTACCATCTATCCGATGATGCGCAGCGCCCAGGACCAGGTCGCGGCAATTTCGGAAGAGCTTGCCGGCGAAGGAATTTGATTAGGCAGTAGGAATTAGGGATTGGTGAGTAGTCAGTAGAGAAGATTGGTCGAGACGCCACCTCCCTACTCCCTACTCCCTACTCCCTACTCCCTACTCCCTACTCCCTACTCCCTACTCCCTACTCCCTACTCCCTACTCCCTACTCCCTACTCCCTACTCCCTAC